>NZ_AOHQ01000108.1:0-50459 GCF_000416385.1 Mycobacterium sp. VKM Ac-1816D | reverse complement strand
ATCTACCTGTGCCTCGGCGGGCTCCACATCAAGCTCCCCACGAAAACCTGAGGAGTAGCACACAATGTTCGAGCTGTCGGAACTGTGCAAGATGAGCGATGAGGCGCTCATCGACGCAGTCGCGGCCGCCACCCGCGAGGAGGCCGCCGCCGCAGCTCGTCGGCTGGCCTTCATCGCCGAGGTCACATCGCGCTGGTGCGATGACGAGGACGAGTTCTCTGCTTTGGCGTTGATCGACGGCTGGGCGCAGGCCAAGGCCCAGATCAGCGCGGCCTGCAACCTCGGGCCGCACGCCGCCAACACCCAGATGCGTATCGGTGTGGCGCTGCGTGAACGGCTCCCGCAAACCGCGGCCGTCTTCGGCGCCGGGGCGGTCTCGGCGAAAGTGATCGCCGCGATCACCTGGCGCACCCACCTGGTGACCGACCCCGAGGCGCTGGCCTCGATCGATGCCAAGATCGCGGAGAACGCCCACGGCTACGGAGTGCTCTCGGAGGCAGCGCTGATCCACGCCGTCGACCACTGGGTGCATGAGTCCGATCCGCTGGCGGTGATCCGGTCCAATGCCGCGGCAAGGGATCGTTATCTCGAGTTCGGTGGCAAGGATGATCCAGACGGTGTGGTGTCGTTCTGGGGGCGCATGCGCGCCACCGACGCCAAGATCACCGATGCCCGCGCCGACGAGTTCGCAGACGGTGTCTGCGACAACGATCCCCGCACCAAACGGGAGCGCCGCGCCGATGCCGTCGCCGCCGCCATGGCCGGCGCCTCCCGGCTGACGTGCATGTGCGGGGACCCTGCGTGCGCCGGGTCGGGGAAAGATCCGCGGTCGGGTGCAGTCACCATCTACGTGCTCACCGGCCAGAACCCCGACGCGGGAGAGGGTGCCGAGCCCGCGACGGTGCCCGGGCCGGATGGCGGGCCTGAGCCGGGATCGGTCGGACCCGATCGCGGACCGGGCGACGGATCCGATGAGGACTGGTCAGCTGAGAAGCCGGCCGCGGCTGCGCAACGCTCGCCCACTGACGCACCTGCCGCGCAGTACACCCCGCCCGGCGCCGGGGCCGGCATCACCATCGACGGCGATGTCATCCCGGCGCACCTGCTCACCGACCTTATCAACACGGGCGCCACCGTCCGAACCATCAGCAGTCCAGCAGATCTCGGTGCCGAAAACCGATACCGGCCCTCGGACCAACTCGGCGCCTTCGTCCGGATGACTTCGATGACGTGCGCCTTTCCCGGCTGTGGGCGCCCCGCCCACAAGGCCGACCTCGACCACGTCACCCCCTGGCCCGCCGGTGCCACCCATCCGGGCAACCTGCGGCCCTACTGTCGCGAACATCACCTCATCAAGACGCTGAAAATCGGCTGGATCCCCACCGCCCATACTGACGGCTCGACAACCTGGACGGCGCCCACCGGCCATGCCTACACCACCCGACCACTGGGTCCAGTTCTGTTCCCGCACAACGCGTGTGATACCGATATCCCGAGGCCCAGGCGCATCAACCTCATCGGCCACGCGGGCCGCCAGCCCACCCTGCCCACCCGGCGACGGACCCGAAAGAAGGACCGCGAACACCGGATCAACGCCGAGCGCGTCCGCAACGCACTCGGCATCGCCCTCGACATCGCCCTCGACGGCGACCCGCCGCCCTTTTAACGCAGTCCCTGCAGCACAGCGCGAGCGACCGGGCTCGGCTCGTCGGCTTCCAGGTCGAGCTCGCCGGTGGGCTCCAGCGGCGGTTGAGCCATGAACCGCGGCACGCTGCCGCGGTGGGCGGTGCCGGTATGTACGAGGAACGGATGGCACAGGTACACATCGCCGATGCGACCGGTGGCCTTTACGACGGAACAGTCCGCGGTCGCCGGGACGACGTGCTCGCAGACGGACATCCAGGGAGCACCGTCAGCGCCATGGCGGGCCAGCACCGGCGGCACCGCGAGGTGGGAGCCGACCCGGATCTTCGTCGGTGCGTCATCTGGGCCGACATCGGAGAACAGGAACAGCATCAACAAGGCGCGACCGCGGGAGCGCAGGCTCAGCCGCATGCCGTCCTCGGCGTAGAAGGATGCTTCGACATGCCAGCCCGCGTCGCGGGCCGGTTCGGTGCTGGGAAAGCGCAGCGGGAAGGTGCCCAGGCCCAGTCGGGGCCGCCATCGTCCGGGCCCGACCAAGGCGTTGTAGGCGGCGTGTAAGGCGTCGGTGTTGGCGGCGGCGGTGAACTCCGGCGTGGCCATGCCGGCCACCCGCACCAGTGATTCGGTCCAGGTGCTCGGGTCCGCTGGGTTCAATCCGATGGTCTGCCACAGCTGCTGCTGGCAGCGCACGCCGAGATCGCGATCGAAAGCCGACTCGATCTTGACGAAACCGTCGGCGATGAACCGGTCGACATCAAGCATGAGGCCATCGTGACCGGACCGGCGCAGGAGGTACAAATTGTTTTTGGCGATCGGGTGGTCGCCGTAGCCTTGAGCCGTGACCCGACCCGCCCGGCGGCCCGACCGACGTACCCTCGCGACCACGGCGACGATCCTGGAGGCCGCCCAACGGCTGTTCGCCGAGCGCGGTTTCCATGCGGTCACCATGGATGCCATCGCCGAGGAAGCCGCGGTGGCGGTCGGTTCGATCTATCACCACTTCGGCAATAAGGACAGCCTGTATCTGGCGTTGGTGGAGCGCGCCCTGGAGATCAACGAACAGGTGATGGCGCAGGCGTACACCGACGATCGCACGCCGGTGGAACAGTTGATCGCCGCGAGCGACGCCTACTGCCGGTTCAATCTGGAGAACCCCGGCCACTTCCGCATGGTCGCCCTGCGGACGGTCGACATGCCGCCGGGGGAGCTGGCCGGCGAAGTCGAACAGCGCATCGCCGACAAGGTGGAAGCGCTCGTCGGCGATGTCGCCGATGCCCTGCGTCGTGCCGATGCCGCCGGTCAGCTCAGCTGTCCCGATCCCGCGCGGACCTCGGTGTTCCTCTGGTCGGCGTGGAATGGGGTGCTGGGCTCGCGCTGGCGACCGGACCGGCTCGCCCTCGACGATGCCGAACTGGAGCGTGTGCTCGCGGTTGGCAGGGACATCGTGATCCGCGGTCTTCGTACCGAATAGTTTTCTTGTAGTAGCGTTCAATTTTGTAGTACCGTTCAAAACATGGTGCTGGCAGCGGCGGTGCAATTGGACGCGAAGCTCGGTGATGTGGCGGCCAATCTCGTTGCCTGCCAACGGCTTGCCGATGAAGCGGGTGACGCCGGGGCGAAGATCATCGCGCTGCCCGAGTTCTTCACCACCGGAATCGGCTTCCTTCGTGAACTGGTCGACGCGGCGCTGCCGGTGGACGGCCTCGCGACTCAACTGCTCTGCGACGTGGCGCGCAGGCATGGCGCGATGGTCGGTGGTTCGTTCCTGTGTCGGGACACCGACGGTCATATCCGCAATGCGTATCTGCTCGCCGACCTCACCGGCATCGTCGGGCGACATGACAAGGACCTGCCCACCATGTGGGAGAACGCCATCTACACCGGCGGTGACGACGATGGCGTGCTCACCTGCGGCAAGCTTTCCGTCGGTGCCGCCGTCTGCTGGGAGCTGATGCGCACCCGGACGGTCCGACGGATGCGCGGCAGGGTGGATCTCGCCATGACGGGTTCGGGATGGTGGTCGATCCCGCCCTGGCCGCCGCAGCACCTGTTCGACCGCCTCGAGAAGGCCAATGCCGCGACCGCGCGGCGGGCGGCAACCGATTTCGCGCGCTATATCGGCGCCCCCGTGGTGCATGCCGCACACGTCGGCGAACTCGAGTGCCCGATGCCGTGGCTGCCGGTACGGTACCGCGGGCACTTCGAGGGCAATGCGTTGATCACCGACGCCACCGGAACCGTGGTCGCTCAGCGGTCCCGCGCCGACGGCGAAGGTGTTGTGCTGGCCGATATCACGCTCGGTCGGGTCGATCCGGTCGACGTTGCGCCGCAACGGTTCTGGCTGCACCGGCGGGGTGTCCTGCCGGCTGCGGTGTGGCACTACCAGCGTCTGCACGGGCGCCGTTGGTATGAGAGGAATGCGGTGAATCGATGAGCGTACTTGTGCAGATCGGACTGTTCGAGCTGGCCTTCGGGGCGCTGCTCGGCTGGGCCGTCGCGGGTAACCTGCTGGCGCCCGAGATGATGAAGAGGGTGGGTATCGTCAGCCCGCGGCGCATCATGCAAGCGCATCTGGACTACATCATGATGGGTGTCATCCTGATCGCGGTCGGGCTGGCAGTGCCGCAGTTGGCGGCATGGATCGCCACCCTCGTGGTGCTGGGGACCCTACTGAACCCGACGCTGTTCCTGCCGATGGCTTTCAACGAGAAGGTCACGAGCACAACGGTGTTCAAGGCCGTCAGCCTGGTGTCCTTCGTGGCGACGAGCGTCGGTCTCGTCGGCGCCGCGGTCAGTGCGCTCTGAGGTGGCTGCTCAGACGGGCCTGCTCACGCGCCCGGCTCGTGGGCTCCGGTCGAGACGTCCCACGCGTGATGGACGATATCGTGCAGGTGGTACACGGCAATGGTGGCGACAGTGAATTCGCTTCCGTTGCTTCGTAACCCGCGCCGATCCCAGCCCTCCTCGGGCACCGAGTCATACCGCTGGGCCACGGCGTCGGCCGCTGCACGCAGCTCGCCGGCGACCGTCGTCGGATCCTGGCCGCCGTAGTCGTCGGCGATCGCCGTGGCGTCCTGGTCCCAGTTCGGGAACTGCGGATCGGTCTGGCCCAGCATCAACTGCACGCGGTGATCGAAGATGCGGTGCACATCGCGGATATGGCAACCGTATTCGAGATTCGACCAGACACCCGGCGCTGGGCGGCTCCGCACCCCGGGCCGGGCGAGCCGGAGCTCCCAATCCGCCGCATCGCGGCGGATGTGTCCGGCGACGGCGGTCGGATGCACCGTCACCGGATCGAATCCGCAGTCCGGACAGGGCCGTTGCAGCACCCAGGTCCAGTCCTTGGTGTCGGGTTGGATATCGCTCAACGCAGGGCGCCCGGGGCGAAGGTGTCGCACTTGTCGGGCGCACCGGTCTGGTAACCGGTGGTGAACCATTTCTGACGCTGTTCGGAGGAGCCGTGCGTCCAGGACTCCGGGCTCACCCTGCCGGTGGCCGCCTCCTGGATCCGGTCATCGCCGACGGCCGAAGCCGCCGACAACGCGTCGGCAATATCCTTGTCGCTCAACGGTTGTAGGAAGGTCACATCGGTGCCCTCCTGTTTGGTCGTCGCCGCGTAGTGCGCCCACACCCCGGCGTAGCAGTCGGCCTGCAGTTCGGTGCGCACCCCGCCGCCGGTCGGGCCGGTCGGATCCTGCTGGGCGCGCCCCAACACCCCCAGCAGGTTCTGCACGTGGTGGCCGAACTCGTGGGCCACCACGTACTCCTGCGCGAACGGCCCACCGCTGGAACCGAACTGGTCGCGCAGTACATCGAAGAAATCGGTGTCGAAATACGCGGTCTCGTCGGCGGGGCAGTAGAACGGACCGACCTCGCTGGTCGCGCCACCGCAGCCGGTGTTCACCGACCCGGTGAACAACCGAACCTGCGGGCGGCGGTACTCGGGAAGCAACTGGGTCCAGACCGCATCCACGGAGTTGCCGGTCGCCACCACCCGACACTGCACCTTCTCGTTGGCATCGGCGCCGGTCCGGCACTGGGTGAGATCGAAGCCGGGGGCGGAGACCCCCTGGGTGTCCATCCCGGCCCCCTGGTCCTGGGGCAGCACACTGCTGGGATCCACGCCCAGGAACAGCGCCACCACCACGAGCAACAGCCCACCCACGCCGCCACCGACGGCGATCCGTCGGCCACCTCCGCCGCCGCTGCTGGAGGAGGTGCTCGTGTCGATCTGCATGCCCTCGTTGAAGGTCATCGTCCCCACCCATCTGACGTGTCGGCGCCGTCTCCTGTTCAGATCGGGCTCAGCTTTGCACACTACGATTCACCCGTGCCCTCTGTCGCCGAACTGTCGACGATCGTGCCGACCGTCCAAGGCCTGCTGCGCGGTACCACCGAGGGTGGTGTCGGAGTGTGGCGCGGAGTCGCCTACGCCGAGCAACCGGTGGGCGACCGGCGGTTCCTCGGTCCCCAGCCGCTGCGCCCCTGGGACGGTGTGCGTGACGCCATCAACCACGGTCCGTTGCCGCCGCAGGGCCGTTCCTTCGTCGGTGGCGGCCGCGACGACCCGAAGATCCGCGACGAGGCCTGCCTGACGGTCACCGTCTGGTCACCCGACGTGTCGGCGTCGCTACCGGTCATGGTGTGGATCCCGGGCGGCGCGTTCGTCTACGGCGCGGGCCAATTGCAGCTGTACAACGGCTCGAGGCTGGCCGCCAACGGCAACGTGGTCGTCGTCAACGTCACCTATCGGCTGGGCGTCTTCGGCGGTTTCGAACTCGGTGACCTCGGACCGGGATTCGACGACAACCTGTGTCTGCGTGACCAGATCGCCGCGCTGCAGTGGATCCGGGAGAACATCGGGTCCTTCGGTGGGGACCCGACCCAGGTGACGGTGTTCGGTGAATCGGCCGGTGCCACCTCGGTGCTGGCGCTGCTGGCCAGCCCGGCCGCCGCGGGATTGTTCGACAGGGCCATCGCGCAGAGCCCGGCGTTGCCGCTGATCGCCGACCGCGAGGCGCGGGCCCGGCAATCGCACGCCTTCCTCGCCGAACTCGGCGTCGAGGCAGACGAGGTCAAGGCGTTGCCGCAGCGCCGGCTGCGCCGCGCCGCGGGCACACTGCAGCTGGCCAGCGTCGCGCACACCCCGACGCTGGCCTATGGGCTGACCCACGGGGTCGACCTGTTACCGCACCACCCGATCGAGGCGGCCCGCCGCGGCGCGGTCGCCCCCGTCCCGCTGATCATCGGCACCAACAGCCACGAGGCCTCGATGTTCGCCTGGGGTAAGCCGCCGATGCTGCCCACGACGGCGGCCGGGGTCGACGGGTTCTTCGCCCGCTGGGCGCCGGACGCCCGCGATCGGGTGCTGGCCGCCTATCCGGACTTCCCGCGTCGCCGGGCGCTGGTCGATTTCGGTTCCGATGCGATGTTCGGCGCGCCCACCTGGGCCTTCGTCGACGCCTACAGCGCCGATGCGCCGACGCATATGTACCGGTTCGACCACACCACCTGGACGCTCAAGGCGTTGGGGCTCGGCGCCACCCACGGCAGTGAGATCGTGCACATCCAGCACAGCTACAGCTCGTATCTGGGCCGCAAGTTGCATCCGTTGGGGCGGCGGGTGCAGCCCTCGGTGGGCAGGCGCATGCAGCGCACGTGGCTCGATTTCGCCACCGACGGGCTCAGCGAGTGGCCACGCTTCGACACCCGGACGCGGCAGACCCGGGTGATCCGATCCACCCGCGATGTCACCGTCAGCGATCCCGACGCGCTGCGCCGGGAGGCCTGGGAGGGCGTCTTCTAGTACCGGGCGTCGGTGTAGCGCCGCAGGTTGTGCAGGAAGCGCTGGAACATCCTTGCCATCACCGGCCGGCCGGCGGCCATCCCGAGCCGAGCGGCGGTTCCGTTGGGCTTCATCGCCATCACCCAGGTCAGATGGCAACCCTGGTCGGTCGGCACGATCCAATAGTCCTCGGCGAACGCGGCGATGCTTCTGGTCGAGGCCTGGTTGAAGCGAAACGCCATGTGGCTGTGCGGCTCCCAGGCCAGGAACTCCTCGTCGCCGACGATTCCGCCGCGCATGGTGACGGTGCGGGTGGTGCCGATGGCATAGGGCTGGGGGCTGGTCCATTCGACCTTGGTGATGACCGAGGCCCACTGCGGCCAGGATCCGGCGTCGGAGAGCACCTCGAACAACTGCTCCGGGGAGATGGCCAGATCCACGGTACTGACGAACCGGAACGGCGCATCGGAGATGAAGTCCAGGTCGACACGCTCGCACGGATACATCGCCACCAGCCGACCTTAACCGGGACGGCGTCGACCCGGTGCGGGAGGCGTCTCTAGACTGAGCAGTCGTCATCCACACCCAGACATCAGGAGTTTTTCGTGCTGCGCAGTCACCCCGCCGGTTCGTTGCGGTCCACCGATGCCGGTCAGACCGTGACCTTGGCGGGCTGGGTTGCCCGGCGGCGTGACCACGGCGGCGTCATCTTCATCGACCTGCGCGACGCGTCGGGGGTATCCCAGGTGGTGTTCCGGGACGCCACGGTGCTCGAACAGGCCCACCGGTTGCGTGCCGAGTACTGCGTCTCGGTCACCGGCGTGGTGGAGGTGCGCCCCGAGGGCAACGCCAACGCCGAGATCCCGACCGGGGATATCGAGGTGAACGCCACCGAGTTGACGGTGCTGGGGGAGAGCGCGCCGCTGCCGTTCCAGCTGGACGAGACCGCCGGCGAAGAGGCCCGGCTCAAGTACCGCTACCTCGATCTGCGCCGCGAGGGCCCCGGTAACGCAATCCGGCTGCGCTCCAAGGTCAATGCCGCCGCCCGTGGGGTGCTTGCCGAGCACGACTTCGTCGAGATCGAGACGCCCACGCTGACCCGCTCCACCCCGGAGGGGGCGCGCGATTTCCTGGTGCCGGCGCGGCTGCAACCCGGCAGCTTTTATGCCCTGCCGCAGAGTCCGCAGCTGTTCAAACAGCTGCTGATGGTCGCGGGCATGGAGCGCTACTACCAGATCGCGCGGTGCTATCGCGACGAGGATTTCCGCGCCGACCGCCAGCCGGAGTTCACCCAGCTGGACATGGAGCTCAGCTTCGTCGAGGCCGATGATGTCATCGCGATCTCCGAGCAAGTGCTGCGCGCGGTGTGGTCGACGATCGGCTACGACCTGCCGACGCCGCTACCGCGGATCACCTACGCCGAGGCCATGCGCCGGTTCGGTTCCGACAAGCCCGATCTGCGCTTCGGTGTCGAGCTGGTCGAGTGCACCGACTACTTCGCCGACACCAGCTTCCGGGTGTTCCAGGCTCCCTATGTCGGCGCCGTGGTGATGGACGGCGGCGCCTCGCAGCCGCGGCGCACCCTGGACGGCTGGCAGGAGTTCGCCAAGCAGCGCGGGCACAAGGGTCTGGCCTATGTGCTGATCGGCGAGGACGGCACGCTCACCGGCCCGGTCGCCAAGAACCTCTCCGATGCCGAACGCGACGGGCTGGCGGCCCATGTCGGCGCCAAGCCCGGTGACTGCGTGTTCTTCGCCGCGGGCACCGCGAAGGGCGCCCGCGCGCTGCTGGGTGCGACACGCATCGAGATCGCCAAGCGCCTCGATCTGATCGACCCCACGGCGTGGGCGTTCACCTGGGTGGTCGACTGGCCGCTGTTCGAGCCCGCCGACGACGCCACCGCCTCCGGTGACGTGGCTGTCGGTTCCGGCGCGTGGACGGCCGTCCACCACGCGTTCACCTCCCCGCAGCCGGGTTCGGTGGACACCTTCGATTCCGATCCCGGTTCCGCGCTGGCCAACGCCTACGACATCGTCTGCAACGGCAACGAGATCGGCGGCGGGTCCATCCGTATCCACCGTCGCGATGTGCAGGAGCGGGTGTTCGCGATGATGGGTATCGCCAAGGATGAAGCCGAGGCAAAATTCGGATTCCTGCTGGACGCATTCACCTTCGGGGCCCCGCCGCACGGCGGTATCGCCTTCGGCTGGGACCGCATCGTCGCCCTGCTGGCCGGCACCGACTCGATCCGCGACGTGATCGCGTTCCCCAAGTCCGGTGGCGGTGTGGACCCGCTGACCGACGCGCCGGCGCCGATCACCGAGCTGCAGCGCCGGGAAGCGGGAATAGACGCCAAGCCGGAGAAGCTGGACTCGAAATGACAGACGACATCGACAAGGACCGGATGGTGTCCGACGCCGCGGCGTTGAGCGATTTCAACCGCCAGATCGTCGAGGAGTTCCGCGCCAACGCGGGCAAGGTGGGCGGCCCGTTCGAGGGCAGCACGCTGGTGCTGCTGCACACCGTCGGCGCCAAGTCCGGCCAACCGCGCCTCTCGCCGTTGGCCTATCTGGAGATCGACGGAAAGGCGTTGGTCGTCGGTTCGTACGCCGGCGCGCCGAAGGACCCCGCGTGGGTGCACAACCTGCGGGCCAACCCAAGCGCGCGTATCGAGATCGGCACCGACGCCTACGATGTCACCGCGCGTGAACTACCCGCCGACGAGCGGGACGCGACGTATCCGAAGATCGTCGAGAAAGCACCGGTGTTCGCCGAGTACCAGGCCAAGACGTCGCGGGCGATCCCGCTGTTCGAACTCGTCAGGGCCTAGTACCAGGCCTGCCGTCACAGCCGCTCGAAGATGGTGGCGTTGGCCATCCCACCGCCCTCACACATCGTCTGCAGTCCGTAGCGTGCGCCGCGCTGGCGGAGGGCATGGACCAGGGTCGTCGTGATGCGGGCACCGCTGGCGCCGAGCGGGTGTCCGATCGCGATGGCACCGCCGTGGACGTTCACCTTGGACAGAAGGTCGACGCCGGTGCCTGATCCGACGTCCGAAGCCCAACTCAGCACGACCGGCGCAAAGGCCTCGTTGACCTCGAACAGGTCGATGTCCGACAGCCGCAGTCCCGCTTTGCGCAGGACCTTCTCGGTGGCCGGGATGACGCCGGTCAGCATGTAGATCGGATCGGAGCCGACAACGGTGGTGGTGTGCACCCGGGCCAGCGGGGTCAGACCCAGCCGACGCGCGGTCGCTCCGCTGGTGATCATCACCGCGGCGCTGCCGTCGGACAACGGTGAGGAGTTGCCCGGGGTGATGTTCCAGCCGATCTGGCCGAAGCGCGCCGCGTAGGCCTCGGAGAAGAATGCCGGCCGCAGACCGGCGAGGGTCTGCACGGTGGTGCCAGGGCGGATGATCTCGTCGGTGTTCAGGCCGGCGATCGGCGCCAGCTCGTCGTCGAACAGCCCGTCCTTGGTGGCGCGGGCGGCCTTCTCGTGGCTGGCGGCGGAGAACTCGTCGAGTTGGGTGCGTGACAGTTGCCATCTCGCGGCGATCAACTCGGCGCTGATGCCTTGGGGGACAAGCCCTTCGGAGTAGCGTTCGGCCATGCCGCGGCCGAACGGATCGCTGCCGGGTAGCACCGAGGAACCCATCGGTACCCGCGACATGGACTCCACGCCGGCGGCGATCACGATGTCGTAGGCGCCGGCCAGTACGCCCTGGGCGGCGAAGCTGATGGCCTGCTGACTGCTGCCACACTGGCGGTCGACCGTGGTGCCGGGCACCGTCTCCGGGAAGCCCGCACCGAGCAGGGCGTTGCGCGCGATGTTGACGGCCTGGTCGCCGACCTGGGTGACGGCACCGGCGATGACATCGTCGACCAGCGCCGGGTCGACACCGGTGCGGGTGATGAGCTCGCGAAGACTGTGCGCCAGCAGGTCGGCGGGCAGTACGCCGTGCAGCGCTCCGCCGGGCTTGCCCTTGCCGATGGGGGTGCGCACCGCGCCGACGATGACCGCATCGCGATCCGAGTAGCCACTCATGGTCTCTCCTGACAGGCTGGGTATTGACTTCGTTACCCTGATGGCAACGCGTCCCCGAGGTGAAACCGACCCGTCGATGAGGGTGATCTGCACGACAGCCGCCGGATCGCGGGATCGGGAAAGGCCCCCGAAAAATTATCTCGAACGTTAAAATTTTGCCGTCCACATGTGCAGGGGGGCCCGCACGGAACCGGACACGCGGCACGAAAGGGCCCCGGCGCATATGAGCCTTCCGGCTGACAACACGCTGGCGTATATGGATCAGGGTTCTTACCTGGCGCTTCGGGCGCTGGGGCGAGGGCCGGTCATCCAGTACGTCTGGATCTACGAACGCGGCGTCGACATGGACGGGCTTCGGCGCTTTCAGCGCAATCTCGCCCGCACGTTGCTGGGCCGCCGCCTGGAACGCGCGTCCATTCCGTTGGGCCGCCACCACTGGGTGCCCTGCGGGCCGTCTGCCGATATCGAGATCGCCGCCACCGAACGCCGCCGTGACGAGGTGTGGGATTTCGTCGAAGAGCGCGGCAACGTCCCGGTCGACCCCGAGTACGGCCCGCCGTGGCATCTGGCCGTCCAACCGCTGGCCGAGGGCGGATCGGTGGTCACGCTGGTGGTGTCCCATACCGTCGCCGACGCCGCCGCCCTCATCGAATCGATCACCCATGCCGTCAACGGCACCGGTCGCGACCTCGACTATCCCGCGCCGCGATGTCTGAGTCGCCGGCAGGCGCTGCGGCGGGATCTGTCGGTCACCGCACGGTCGGTCCGAGAGGTGCCCGCCGCCGTGCTCGGCGCGGCGCGGTTGGCCCGCGCGCAATCCGGTGAGCTGTCCGAGTCGGCCAAGGCGGTTCCTGTCGCGTCGACCCGCAGGCACGGTGAGCGGCTGGTCAGTCTGCCGACGGTCTCGGTGCGGGTGGATGCCGACGAATGGGATGCCCGCGCCAAAGCGCTCGGCGGAAGTAGCAATGTGCTGCTGGCCGGGATCGCCGCGCGCGTCGGGGCGGCCATTGGCCGTGTCGATGATTGCGGCCGGGTCATGTTGTCACTACCGGTCAGCGAACGCATCGAGGGTGACACCCGGGGCAACGCGCTCAACACCATCACCGTCATGGCCGACCCGCAACTCGCCCACGGCGACCTGCGCCCGATCCGCGGCGGCATCAAGGCCGCCCTTGTCGAGTTGGCGGCAACCCGCGAACAACTGCTCGCTCCGTTGCCGCTGGCGCCCTACACGCCCAAATTCCTGCTGCGCCGGCTGGAGAAGCTGGTCCTCAAGGTGGGTAAGCCGATCGGATCCTCCAACAGCGGCGCGCTTCCCGACGAGGTGAATCGGCCGGACGGAACGCCTGCGGACATGTTCGTCGCGCATTCGCCGGAGCCGGGCATCACCGCAGCCGATCTGGATCGGATGGGTGGTCGGTTGCTGTTGGCCGCCGGAACCGTCGGCGGCGCGGTGTGTATCTCGGTCACCTCATGGGAGCCGGGCGCGCCCAACACCAAGGAGGCACTGATGCAGGCGGTCAAGGAAGCCTTCTACGATTTCGATCTCGTGGCGACCATGGAGTAGGCCGCGCTGCGCGCCGACGCGCGTTGTGGTGGGATTCGGTGATGGGTATCAAAGTGGCGCTGGAACATCGGACCAGCTACACGTTCGACCGCTTGGTGGACATCCACCCGCACGTCGTCCGTCTCCGTCCGGCACCGCACTCCCGCACCCCCATCGAGGCCTACTCCCTGCAGGTCGAACCGGCCGACCATTTCATCAACTGGCAGCAGGATGCTTTCGGCAACTTCCTGGCCCGCCTGGTGTTCCCCGATCGTGCGCGCAGCCTGACCATCACCGTCGGGCTGATCGCCGACCTGAAGGTCATCAACCCGTTCGACTTCTTCATCGAGGAGTGGGCCGAGCACTTCCCGTTCCGCTACCCCAAAGAGCTGCTGGCCGACCTCGAGCCCTACCTGCGCCCGGTCGACGAGTCCGAAGAGGGTTCCGGCCCCGGCGAACTCGTCCGCAAATGGGTGAAGAACCTCTCCATCGACGAGGGCACCCGCACCATCGACTTCCTGGTCAACCTGAACGCGGCCGTGCGCGCCGACGTCGGCTACAGCGTGCGCATGGAACCCGGTGTGCAGACCCCGGATCACACGCTGCGCACCGGAATCGGCTCGTGCCGCGACTCAGCCTGGCTGCTGGTGTCCGTCCTGCGCCAACTCGGGCTGGCGGCCCGGTTCGTCTCGGGATACCTGGTGCAGCTGGCCTCCGATGTCGAGGCGCTCGACGGCCCGTCGGGACCCGCGGCCGATTTCACCGATCTGCATGCCTGGACCGAGGTGTACATCCCCGGGGCAGGGTGGATCGGATTGGACCCCACCTCGGCGCTGTTTGCCGGGGAGGGCCACATCCCGCTGTCGGCCACCCCGCACCCGGAATCGGCCGCGCCCATCACCGGGGCCATCGGACCGGCCGAGGCAACCCTGGACTTCAGCAATGTGGTGACCCGGATCCACGAGGACCCTCGCGTCACCCTGCCCTACACCGAGCAGTCCTGGGCGGCCATCAATGCCCTTGGCGAACAGGTCGACGCGCGGCTGGCGGCCGGTGATGTCCGGCTCACCGTCGGCGGTGAGCCGACCTTTGTCTCGGTGGACAACCAGACCGACCCGGAGTGGACCACCGCCGCCGACGGGCCGCACAAGCGCGAACGCGCATCGGTGCTCGCCGAACGGTTGCGCCGGGTATGGGCGCCCAACGGGCTGGTGCAGCGCAGTCAGGGTAAGTGGTATCCGGGAGAGCCGTTGCCGCGCTGGCAGATCGGACTGATGTGGCGCGCCGACGGGGAACCCCTGTGGAACGACCCGGACCTGCTGGCCGATCCGTGGGCCGACCCCAAACCCGATCCCGCGCCCGAGGGTGCCGATGCCCAGTTGTTGGCCGCCGTCGCCGACGGATTGACCCTGCCCGCCCGACAGGTGCGGCCCGCATATGAGGACCCGCTGAGCCGACTCGCCGGCGCCGTCCGCCAACCCGCCGGTGACCCGGTCGAGGACGCCGACGACCTGGCCGTCGACGACCCGACCCGCCGCGCCGCGCTGATGGCCAGGCTCGACAAGCCGGTCGTCGAACCGGCCGCCCACGTCCTGCCGCTGCACCGCAGGGCCGACGATTCCGGTTGGGCGAGTGCGGATTGGACACTGCGGCGCGGTCGGATCGTGTTGCTGGAAGGTGATTCGCCCGCCGGTCTGCGGTTGCCGCTGAACTCGATCAGCTGGCGGCCCCCTCAGCCGACCTTCGCCACCGATCCGCTGAGCCCCCGCGGCGGACTGCCCCGCGGGCCGGCCCGCCAGGCCCAGGCGCCGGTCGAGGATGCCGAGACCGCGCCGCCGACGGCGCTGGTCGCCGAGATCCGCAACGGCCTGCTGTATGTGTTCCTGCCGCCCACCGATGCCCTCGAGCATTTCGTCGACCTGGTCGCCCGGGTCGAGGCGGCCGCCGCGGCCATCGAGACCCCGGTGGTGATCGAGGGTTACGGACCGCCCGACGACGGACGGCTGACGTCGATGTCGGTGACCCCCGATCCCGGCGTCATCGAGATCAACGTCGCGCCCACACGCAGTTTCGCCGAGCAGCGGGCGCAGCTGGAGACGCTCTACAACGAGGCGCGGCTGGCGCGGTTGTCCACCGAATCCTTCGATGTCGACGGCAGCCACGGCGGTACCGGCGGCGGTAACCACATCACCCTCGGCGGGGTCACGCCCGCGGATTCGCCGCTGCTACGCAGACCCGATCTGCTGGTCTCTCTGCTGACCTACTGGCAGCGGCACCCGGCGCTGTCCTATCTTTTCGCGGGGCGATTCATCGGTACCACCTCCCAGGCACCGCGTGTCGACGAGGGACGCAGCGAGGCGCTCTACGAACTGGAGATCGCGTTCGCCGAGATCGACCGGCTGACCCAAGAGGGTGCCGCGCAAGCCTGGGTAACCGACCGCGCGCTACGACACCTGCTGACCGATATCACCGGTAACACCCACCGCGCCGAGTTCTGCATCGACAAGCTCTACAGCCCGGACAGCCCGCGTGGGCGGTTGGGGCTGCTGGAGCTGCGCGGGTTCGAGATGCCCCCGCACTATCAGATGGCGATGGTGCAGTCGTTGCTGGTGCGGGCGTTGGTCGCGCGGTTCTGGGACGAGCCGCTGCGCGCGCCGCTGATCCGGCACGGGGCGAACTTGCACGGCAGATACCTGTTGCCGCACTTCCTGATTCACGATATCGCCGATGTCGCCGCCGACCTGCGTGAACACGGTATCGACTTCGACACCAGCTGGTTGGACCCGTTCACCGAGTTCCGTTTCCCGCGCATCGGTACCGCGGTGTTCGACGGGGTGGAGATCGAACTGCGCGGCGCCATCGAACCATGGAATGTCCTCGGTGAGGAGTCCACCGCAGGCGGCACCGCCCGCTACGTCGACTCGTCGGTGGAGCGCGTACAGGTGCGGCTGGTGGGCGCGGACCGCAATCGCTACATCGTCACCGTCAACGGCCATCCGGTGCCGCTGCTGGCCACCGACAAGGCCGATATCCAGGTCGGCGGTGTGCGCTACCGCGCCTGGCAGCCGCCCAGCGCCCTGCACCCGACCATCACCGTCGACGGACCGCTGCGCTTCGAACTCGTCGATGCCGCGTCGGGTGTGTCCCGGGGAGGCTGCACCTATCACATCGCGCACCCGGGCGGCCGTTCCTATGAGCGCCCGCCGGTCAACGCGGTGGAGGCCGAGTCACGCCGTGGCCGCCGGTTCGAAGCGACCGGATTCACACCGGGCCGGGTCGATCTGGCCGCTCTGCGGGAGAAGCAGGCGCGCCAATCGACCGATATGGGCGCGCCAGGGATTCTGGACCTCCGCCGGGTGCGTACCGTGCTGCGGTGATGGTTGTACAAACAGAGATGACGGCACGCGCCGAGGACGTGCTCGCCGGTTACCGGAGCCGCCGCGCCCAACAGGCGTTGTTCGACGTCCGGGGCACCGTCGGCAACGGCTTCGACGAGTTCGTCGACGCCGCAGGTGCGATCCGGCCCGCCTGGCAGGAGCTGGCCGAATGCGTGGCCGAGCGGGGCCGCGACGGGCTGGACCGACTGCGGGTGACCGTGCGCAACCTCGTCGACGACGACGGCATCACCTACGTGCACGTCGACAAGAGCGCCGCGGACACCGCCCCGGACGGTGGCGTGGCCGAGCCGTGGCACCTGGACGCGCTGCCGCTGCTGATCTCCACCGCCGATTGGGATGTCCTGGAAGCCGGCCTGGTGCAACGGTCGCGCCTGCTCGATGCGGTGCTCACCGACCTCTACAGCGCGCGCGTCTCCCTCACCAGCGGGGTGCTGCCCCCGCAACTGCTCTTCGCTCACCCCGCGTACGTGCGTGCCGCCCACGGCATCGAGGTACCTGGCAGGCATCAGCTGTTCCTGCACGGCTGTGATGTCAGTCGCGCCGCCGACGGCAGTTTCCGGGCCAATGCCGACTGGACCCAGGCGCCCTCCGGTGCGGGCTATGCGCTCGCGGGTCGTCGTGTCATCGCCCATGCCGCCCCGGACTTGTATGAGCGCATCGCCCCGCGGCCGGCCTCCCCGTGGGCGCAGGCACTGCGGCTGGCGCTCATCGACGCGGCGCCCGAGGCCGCCGAGGAACCCGTGGTCGTCGTGCTCAGTCCGGGCGCGCATTCCGAGACGGCTTTCGACCAGGCCTATCTGGCGAGTGTTCTCGGCTTCCCGTTGGTGGAGAGTGCCGACCTGGTGGTGCGCGACGGAAAACTGTGGATGCGTTCGCTGGGCACCCTCAAACGCGTCGACGTGGTGCTGCGCCGAGTCGACGCCGACTATGTGGATCCGCTGGACCTGCGTGCCGACTCCCGGCTCGGGGTGGTCGGGCTGGTCGAGGTGCTGCGCCGCGGCGCGGCGACCGTCGTCAACACGCTCGGCAGCGGCATCCTGGAGAGCCCCGGGCTGATGCGCTTCCTGCCCGAGCTGGCCGAACTTCTGACCGGCGAGACCCCGCAGCTGGCGTCACCGCAGATGTACTGGGGCGGCATCGATGTCGAGCGCTCGCATCTGCTGACCCAATTGTCGAGGCTGCTGATCAAACCGGTCACCGGGGGCAAGACCATCGTCGGTCCGGCGTTGTCGGTGTCGGCCCGCGAACAGCTCGCCGCCCGCATCGGCGCGAACCCGTGGCAGTGGGTCGGCCAGGAACTGCCGGAATTCTCTTCGGCACCCACCGATTTCCTGCCCGGTGGGGTGTCCGCGGCCGATGTCGGCATGCGACTGTTCACGGTGGCCCAACGCGGCGGCTACGCCCCGATGATGGGCGGGCTGGGTTTCCTGCCCGCGCCCGGGAACGCCGCATACACCCTGGATACTGTTGCAGCCAAGGATGTCTGGGTCCGCACACCGGACCGCGCCAAGGCGGTCCCGACGCCCTCGGTGGACCTGCCGGTCATGACGCCGAGCCCCACCAGGGCGGTCAGCTCGCCGCGCGTGCTGTCGGACTTCTTCTGGCTGGGCCGCTACGCCGAACGCGCCGAGAACATGGCGCGGCTGCTGACCGTCACCCGCGAGCGCTACCACGAGTACCGATACCGGCAGGATATGGCCGAAAGTCAGTGTGTGCCGGTCCTGTTGGCCGCCATCGGGGTGATCACCGGCACCGACACCGGCTCCGGTGGCGACGATCACGAGGCCATTGCGGTCGCACCGAGCACACTGTGGTCGCTGACCGCCGACCGTCGCCGCCCGGGATCGCTGGCCCAATCGGTCGAACGGCTTGGGCTGGCGGCCCGCGGCGTGCGTGACCAGATGTCCAACGACACCTGGATGGTGCTGGCCGCGGTGGAGCGCGCCGTCGGATCCCGGGCCCGCCAGCCGGAGTCGCAGGCCGCCGGCGATGCCTACCTGCTGACCGCCCACACCCAGACACTGGCGGGCATGCTCGCCCTGTCCGGGATGGCGGCCGAGTCGATGGTCCAGGATGTCGGCTGGACGGTGATGGACATCGGCAAGCGCATCGAGCGCAGTCTGGGGCTGACCGCGTTGCTGCGCGCGACCATGACGGCGGTGCGGGCCCCCGGGGCCGCTCAGACCGTCACCGAGTCGATGCTGGTGGCGTGTGAGTCATCGGTCATCTACCGACGCCGGATGCTGGGCAAGGTCAGCGTCGCCGCGGTGGCGGATCTGGTGCTCTTCGACGCCGAGAACCCGCGCTCGTTGATCTATCAGTTCGACCGGCTGCACGATGGGCTGCGGCGGCTGCCGTCGTCATCGGGTTCGTCACGCCCGGAACGGTTGGCCGACGAGATCACCGCGCGGCTGCGCCGGGTCGATCCGGACGACCTGGAGCTGGTCGCCGCCGACGGCACCCACGCCGAGTTGGCCGATCTGCTCGACGGCCTGCACGCCGACCTGCGTGAGCTGTCCAGCCTGATCACCGCCGCGCATCTCTCGCTGCCGACCGGCATGCAACCGTTGTGGGGTCCCGACGAGCGGAGGCAGCTACCGTGACGCAGGCAGCCACCCGGCGCTACGAGATCACCCACCGCACCACCTACCGGTATTCCGACGTCGTCACCGGTTCGTACGGCCGCGGTTACCTCACGCCCCGCGAGCTGCCGGGCCAGCGGCGGCTGTCCCACGAACTGCTGATCGAGCCGGAGGCCGCGGACAGCTCGATCAGCCGGGACGCCTACGGCAACACCAGCTCCTACTTCCACGTCACCGAACCGCATCGCACCCTCACCGTCACCGGTCACTCGCTGGTGGAGGTGGATCCGCCGGCACCGGACCTCTACGAGGGGCCTGCCGCGCGCGCACCGTGGGAGATATCGCGCCCCGTCGGCCCCGACGGGGCGCTGGCCTGCGAGTTCACTCTGGATCTCGCGCCCCCGGAGATCACCGACGAGGTCCGCGCCTACGCGGCACCCAGTTTCGTTCCGGAACGACCGCTGATCGAGGTCCTGCGTGACCTGAACTCGCGGATCTTCCGCGATTTCACCTACCGGTCGGGCTCGACGACCATCTCGACCGGGGTGGCCGAGGTGTTGGCCGCTCGTGAGGGGGTGTGCCAGGACTTCGCCCGCCTGGCCATCGCATGCCTGCGGGCCAATGGCCTGGCCGCCAGCTACGTGTCCGGATACCTGGCCACCGACCCGCCCCCGGGCAAGGAACGCATGATCGGCGTCGACGCCACCCATGCCTGGGCATCGGTGTGGACGCCGCAGAACCAGTGGCTGGGACTGGACCCCACCAACGACCAACTGGTCGACGAGCGCTATGTGGTGGTCGGCTTCGGCAGGGACTACGCCGACGTGCCGCCGCTGCGCGGGATCATCTACACCGAATCGGAGAGTAGCGTTATCGAAGTCTCAGTCGATGTGGCGCCGAACTGACTCCCTGATGGTTTAGGCGTTCGCCGCAGCGGGCACCAGCTAGCGGCCGTGCGAAACAGGGGAGAGCGTACATGCGGGATTTCAATTGTCCGAAATGTGGACAGCGACTGGCTTTCGAGAACTCGAAATGCCTGTCCTGCGGTTCGTCGTTGGGCTTCTCGCTCGATGATATGGCCCTGCTGGTCATCGCCAGCGGTGACGAGAGCGAGCACGCCGGGGCGGTCGATGAGCACAACTACGCGTTGTGCGCCAACCTCTATGCCGCCGAATGCAACTGGCTGGTGAAGGTCGGCGAGGGCTCCGGGCTGTGCGCATCATGCGCCTTGACAAGAACCAGGCCCGCCGACTCCGACACCGTGGCGATGGCCGCCTTCGCCGCCGCCGAGCGCGCCAAGCGCCGGGTGATCGCCGAGCTGACCGAGCTGA
Organism: Mycobacterium sp. VKM Ac-1816D; assembly: GCF_000416385.1. NCBI lineage: Bacteria > Bacillati > Actinomycetota > Actinomycetes > Mycobacteriales > Mycobacteriaceae > Mycobacterium > Mycobacterium sp. VKM Ac-1816D. Next base: position 30,126 of record NZ_AOHQ01000108.1, on the reverse strand, counting down.
AGCTGCCCGTGGTCGGCCGCGAGGACGATCCGCAGTACGGATTGGCCTTCGACCTGCTCTCCAGCGAGTTCGAGAAGGTGTTCACCGGCCACGCCGACGGGGTGATCACCCTGGATCTGGCCGAGGGCGATGATGTGCACCGTGAGCAGCTGCGGGTGTCCATGGAGGAGCCCTACCGCACTCTGCTGGGTCACTTCCGCCATGAGATCGGCCACTACTACTTCTACCGGCTGGTCAGCCCGGTTCCGGAGTATCTGGAACGGTTCAACGAGTTGTTCGGCGATCCCGACCTGGATTACCAGGCCGCGCTGGACCGGCATTACAGCGAGGGTGCGCCCAAGGGGTGGAAGAGCGATTACGTGTCGTCCTATGCCACCATGCATCCGGCCGAGGACTGGGCCGAGACGTTCGCCCACTACCTGCACATCCGGGACACCCTGGACACCGCCGCGGCGTTCGGATTGGCCCCGGCCGGAGCGACATTCGACCGACGGGTGTTGGGCCCCAGTGGTTTCGACACCATCATCGAGATGTGGCTGCCGCTGTCGTGGGCGCTGAACATGGTGAACCGGTCGATGGGCCGCGATGACCTGTACCCGTTCGTGCTGCCGCCGGCCGTGCTGGAGAAGATGCGGTTCATCCACTCCGTGATCGACGAGATCACCTCGTCGCCGGACAAGCTGGCCGCGGTGGGCGGCGCGGCCTGACCGCCGAGCAGGCTGCAGGCCGTCGCGGTCAGGGCCTCGGTCGCCGGGCGGGGATCGCCGAGCAGGTCGACGAACGCACCCAGCTCCGGTCGATGCGCGGCCAGCGCATGGATCTCGTCCTCTCCTGAGGAGGTGCACCGTCGTCGATCATCAAGCGATGCATCGACGGGCAAACGGGCCGCTCTGAACGCGTGGCTAAGTGTGATGTCAGCTAAGCCCGCCGACAAACGAGATGGGCTCACCCCGGACTGAGTCCGGGGCTTACGCCCGGGGCTCACCGAATTCGGCATCTGCTCGTAACTACGATCCGGCATCTGCTTTTCACTCGGTGGCTCGATCCGTGTGCTTGCCGACCGGTGCGTGTGAGCATGTCGCGAGACGCCGGCGCCCGCGCCTTCCTATTGCGGTTGACGTGTCAATCAGGTAATTATGGTTGATCTACGCACAGCTGTCGGGGAGGTAGCGGTTGTGTGAGTGGTGGGGTCAAGGGGGGCCGCGACCATGAATACGGTGTTGTGTGACGCACGGGTGACGCCCGATGGGTCGGTCGTGGTGATCCAGGATGTCGGAGCCCGCGGACTCGGGAGCGTCTATCTGGACGGCGATACGCCGGTCGAAGATCGGGTCGGGCCCGTGCATGCGCTGTGGGTACGCACGATGAGTGTGCACGAAGTGGAGCTCCTCGGCGCGGGGGTTCGTGTGCGAGTGCTGGTCGGCGCGGACACGGGCGGGCTCGGCACGCTGGTGTTCCGTGGAGCGCTCACGGTGGGAAGTGGAGTGCTGGCGATCGGCGACGCACGCAGCCCGGATCGTCAGCTTCTGTTCGGGGCGCCCGCCACACTGCATGTCAGTGTTCTCGTTGAGAACAGCATGGGCACAGTCCATTTCACTCATCCGCCGGAGGACTATCCGGTATCTGGCCCATCCGATATCGCTGTTCTCATTGCGGACAATCCGGGCTTCAATCACGCGGTGTGCAACACGACGTTTGGGCGTCAGTGGTTTCGGCGATTGCCAGATCTTCTTTGTTCCTGGCGCAATCCTGCTCGACTGAGCGCCATGATCGGTCACGGCATCGCTCCATCAGGGCGCGGTGAATTCCGGGGTGTGTGCCATGGTGGGTGGCGGAAGTGAAATCCGGTCACCCGGCGTTCTGGCTGTCGGTGGACCTGTCAAAGCACCGGCTTTCCTTCATTCGTCGACGGCATCATGGCGCACAACGGCGTACAAGACCCGGTCTGCGCACGCCGAGCGCCGAGTGGTCGCAGACGACACGCCTGACGAACGCTGACTTTGAGCCCGGCACCCAGAATCTCTTCGACGCCGAGGCGGGCGGTGGCCAAGGACCGGAGACCGCGATGTCGTACGACGTGGAACAGCTGCAACCCCGTGGGATCTCGGTCGAGACCGCAACGGCTGGGAACGGGCTGGTGATCCGGGTGGCCGGTGTGGTGGACATGCTGACCGCGCAAATCTTGGTCGAGCGCCTCGACCTGGCGCTGGCCACCGCGCCGTCGACATTGATCGTCGATCTCACCGAAGTTGAATTCTTCGCGGCCGCAGGTATCGCGGCGGTGGTCCATGCGCACCGTATCGCCGGCCATGCCTGCGGTCTCGCAGTGGTGGCCGACAGCTATGTCGTACTTCGACCGATCACGTTGTCTAACGCCGACCAGGAAGTGAACCTCTGCGCGTCGATGCGGGATGCGTTCATGTTGCTTGACATAACAGTCGATTAGCTATGTCGGACGGTCCACAGAGACTATCGGCTCGGCGGAGGTGTCGTCGTTGATCTGGTGGTTGGTTGTCGCGTCGCCGCGGGTACGGATTCTGTTCAACGCAGGGTGGGCGTTGCTGTGGTCGGTTGGATATGGCGCGGCAACACTGGTGCCGCTCGGGGCGCACGGCGTGGGGTGGTGGCTGGCGATAGTCGGGGTCTCGGTGCTTCTCGCCGTTGCCGTCGCGGCGGTGACCGCATGGTCCTCGCGTCGGTTCGGCGCGAGCACCGAGGCGGTGCTCAGTAGGTTGACTGCCGATCAGCGCCGGCAGGTTGCCCGGGTGTGGAGACGCGGACCAGCGCCGGCCGATCCGGTGGTGCTGACCGCCGCGCTATGCCTGTACGACATCGTGGAATCGTCCCGACAAGCAACCCGACGGTCACGGATCGTCGCTGGGTTCCTGATAGGCGCCGGGGTGGTGATGATCCTTGTAGGCGCGGCGCTGAGCAAGTTCCGAACCCTTCCGGCCTCAGGGCCGGTGCTCGTGGCGCTCGCGGTGGTTATTGCTGTGCTCGGCGCGAGTGCTCTCGGGGCGCGTCGGCGGCGGCCGCGGTTGGCGCAGTTGCGTGCGGCGGCGCAGTCTGATCCTGAGGTGGCTGTGGCTGTTGCGCAGGCCGACCCGGCGACGGTGACCAGAGCGCACCGTCTGCGCTGGGCCATCGCCATCTTTGCCGTCGTCGGAGTGTGGACAAGCGCGATTCAAATCGGTGTCTGGATGAGCCCGCACCGCGCAGGTTGCCGAGCAGTCACCGCCGTCGTCGGCGAGGTCTACCACAACCGCTACGTCCTGTTGCGAGCCGACGCGGTCAAACCTGGCGGTCCGGCGCTGTCTCAGTTTCATGAAATCTCAGATTTCCTGCGTCGCAAAGCGGATGGTGACTACGACGCCGATATCGCGATACACCTGGAGCGGATCGCTGTCCTCGCCGCTCAGGCCGTGGGCGTCGTCGAACGGGCCCGTCAGCCCGAGAATGCGACTTCACCGGATGCGCTCGCGGACAATCGGCACGCCTACCTCGTCCTGCTCAATGCTCTCGTGGACGAGGAGGAAGCAGCCCAGGAGCGGTGCCGACGTTGACAATCGAGCAGGGGAGTGTCGCCGGCATCACCGGCGGCTACTCGGATTTCGGTCGGGCCGACCCCGTCGTCGGGGTAGCGGTGGTGGTGTCGGGAATGCCGGCGTTCTTGGCGGTCCGATCGGCGAGGTTCAATAGTCGTCGAATTCTGCCTGCGACAGCATCTTTGGTCATGGGTGGATCGGCTCGGCGGCCTAGTTCACTCAATGCGAGGTCGGGATGGGCCAGGCGTAGTGCTGCGGTGGCTTTGAGATGGGCGGGTGCGGTGTCGCCGAGGATCTGCATCGCTCGCTGTACCCGTGCAGTGGATTCGGCGGCCGCCTCAGCCGCCCGCCTGGTGTTCGACGATTCCAATGTGGGGCTTCGTCCGATTCCGTTCTGAGAGTGCTGATGGTGGTGGCGATTCGCCCATAGGGCACTTGTTTCGGGAGCGCCGATTTGCGCCAGCAGCGTGGTGACGGCGTCGTCGTTGCGCAGGACGACGCAGTCGCGGCCGCGGACTTCACGCCGCTGCGCGGTGATCCCCAGGCGGCGTGCGACGCCGGCCAGTGCTATTGCCGCTTCCGGGCCGGGGCTGTAGAGGGTGAGTCCCCGGCGATGTCCGGTCGACGCAAGGTGGCCGGTGGCGAGAATCGCACCGCGCCAAGCCGCTTCCAGCTCCTCGTGGGCGCCACCGACGATCCACGGAGGTATCCCGCTGACCGGTCGGCCGCGGTGGTCGATCAGTCCGGTCTGCCGGGCGAGGTTCTCGGCGTGAATGACGCGCAGAAGATAGCGATTGGTGTTGCCTGTGCTGGTGTGCGCCCTGTTCAGTGTCGGTGCGGCGCCGCATAGGTGAAAGATGTTGCTACGTAGGCGTTGGGCAGTGGGGAAGTGATCGAGTTCGGCGTCCAGGACAATCGTGTTGCCGATGATGGCCAGCCCGCCGGTGAGCCGGAGCATCACCGCAACTTCGGCCCTGCGGGCCTTGGCAGTTCCTGGCGCAGCGGAGCTGAGCTCGTCCTTGACCAGGGTCACCGGTTGCCTTGGGATCGACACGTCGCGGCGGCCGTGTGCAGCGAGGCCGGGTCGGCCGCAGGCGGAATCACCCTGATGGCCAGGTTGATTCGCGGCGTGAGCAGCAGCCAGCCGCGCGGCGCGAGATTCCACCGTGTCGTCGGGGGCCGGCCCTCGGTTGACCATGGGCTGCGTCATCAGCTGCAATCCTTTCCGCTCGATCCGGTTGGTGGAAACGGCTCGGGTGATGACGGATCCTCCAGCTATACGGGGGCCGCTGCGTGGCTGGAGAGGCCGTGGAGCTGTCTGATCTGGTGTGTCCATCGTGCGGTCGCGAGCAGCTCACCACCCGCGGTCGGCATCACTCTACACGGTGGTTGACATGTCAGTCAGTTATATGTGACTGTGGCGTTGCACACGTGCTGAACTGGTCCGCGGGGGTATCGGGCCGTGTGTGGCAAACGGGGGTTTGTGCGTGTTGGCCGTCAGTCGCGCAGCGACATCGGGTGAAGGCGAGAGCGGTACGAAGCGGCCTGGACGATGAGGTGGCGAAGCGGAAGCCGTTGTCGCGGTGGGCGTGCCCGCAAATGCGCATCGACACGCGCGATGACCGGGGCCGCCGCTGAGCCCAGCGGGCGCGGGTGGTCCAACGGTGCAGAACGTGCTGGCGTCGGCCACAGCGTCGCGGCTTTTGCAGTCTGTTGCGGCGTGAGCGAAGTACCTGTTGCCGAGGGGTGCGTCGGACTTGCCGTACCGTATGAAAGGTGACTGTAAGGGAGCGCTCCGGTTGGAAAGTGCAGGTTATAGTTGGGTTTGCTTCGGCCCTTGTGTTTGCTCTGCTCGTATTGGTCAACTCATTGCCGACCGTCTCGCTGGCCGAGGACGGAACGTACAGAGTCGATGACTGCTTCCGCTGCAACCCTGTCCCCGGCACGTGGCAGACCTACGGCGGGGTCGCGGCGCGCTGTGCATGGATGGTGCGCACAGAGGAAAAGGACGTTGTTGACCACGGCGAGTTCGCGCCGGGTGAGAGGGGACGTGTAGTGCTCCAAAAAGGTGAGTACCTCACGACAGTCGGTTGTCAGCCCTGGGTGTTGGTCGGCTGATCGGTCAGCTCGGCATTATTGCGTGCTGACGTACGGACCCGCCCGTTGCCGGAGTTTCTTTCCTGCGGTGGGTGAACCGTGTGGCCGGCTGTTCGGCGCGGCCGTTCAACTCAGGCGCAAGTATGTCTGTCCGCGCGGGGACAGCCGATAGCCGGTGCCCAGACTGATGGTCAGCCCGAGCCCTTTCAGCTGTCTGACCCTGCGCTTGAACCGCGCTGTGTCGGTACCGACCCGGGCGGCCAGATCCGGTGCCCGGACACCTTCGTTGTCGCCGATCAAATGCAGGTACGTCCGGGTCCAGGGTTCGGTGGCCGTGTCCCAGCGGTCCAGTCGACCGCTGATCTCGGCGATCTCGTCGGCCGTCGGTACGCCCTCGGCTAGCTCAGGACGCTCGTCCGGAGCCAGATAGGAGACCCCGATCAGATAGGTGTGTGCGGCGGTGCGCCCATCCAGTTCTGCCTGCGCGGTGGCGGCGTCGGGGTAGCCGGCCGCACGGGCCTGCGCCGATGTCACCCGGTAACCGGGCGGGCATTCGTCGACCGAGTCGATATGCACGGTCCCGGCCTGGGTGCGTTGGGTGCCGCCGGCCCTGACCCGCGGGCGGTCCCACTTGCGCAGCACCAGGGTGATGGCGCCGGCCGCGATACCGTCGGCCGTGGCACGATCGAGCAACACATCTCGATGCTATGACGGCGGCATGTCGTATCGGCGGGTCCGTAGCGCGGCTTTCTAGGATCGCCCGCGTGACTGATCGATACGGCTCCGACATCCTGTCTCGAAACCCGCACACGCCTAAGCGCGTTCGCTCCGTCGAACACCCGGCCGAGCGTGGTCTGGTGGTCGAGGACCCGTCCAGCGGATTCGTCGGCGCGGTGGTGCGTATCGAGAACAACCGGGTCGACCTGGAGGACCGCAACGGCCGGGTCCGCTCCTTCCCGCTGGGCCCCGGCTTCCTCGTCGAGGGCAAGCCGGTCATTCTCACGGTGCCCAAGCGGGCTCCGGCCGCGCCGGCCCGCACCGCTTCCGGGTCGGTCGCGGTCGCCGGTGCGAAGGCGCGTGTCGCCCTGGACAGCCGGATCTACGTCGAGGGCCGCCACGACGCCGAGCTCGTCGAACAGGTCTGGGGTGCGGATCTGCGCATCGAGGGTGTCGTCGTCGAATACCTGGGCGGTGTGGACGATCTGGCCGGGATCGTCGCCGAGTTCCAACCCGGGCCCAAGCGCAAACTCGGCGTGCTCGTCGACCACCTGGTGGCGGGTTCCAAGGAATCGCGGATCGCCGCCGAGGCGATGCGCGCCAACTCAGGTGACCATGTGCTGGTGGTCGGGCACCCGTACATCGACATCTGGCAGGCGGTCAAACCCGAGCGGCTTGGCCTCAAGCAGTGGCCGGTGATCCCGCGCGGTGTCGACTGGAAACACGGCATCTGCGAGGCGCTGGGCTGGCCGCATGCCACCCAGGCCGATATCGCCGGCGCTTGGCAGCGCATCCGCGGCCGCGTCCGGGACTGGAACGATCTGGAACCGGCGCTGATCGGGCGGGTCGAGGAGCTGATCGACTTCGTGACCGCTTAGCGTTGAGGGGTGGCCGACAGTCTGTTCGACATGCCCGGAGATTCCCCTCCGGGCGAGGCGCCGCCGACCGCCGCCAGTCCGCTCGCCGTCCGGATGCGTCCGGGCACCCTCGATGACGTGGTGGGTCAACAACACCTGCTCAAACCGGGATCCCCGCTGCGCCGCCTGGTGGAGGGTTCCGGTGCGGCCAGCGTCATCCTCTACGGCCCGCCCGGTACCGGCAAGACCACGCTGGCCTCGCTGATCTCCGGTGCCACCGGCCGTCGGTTCGAGGCACTGTCGGCGCTGTCCGCCGGGGTCAAAGAGGTGCGCGCGGTCATCGAGGAGGCCCGTCGCGCCGCGATCCGCGGACAGCAGACGGTGCTGTTCATCGACGAGGTGCACCGGTTCTCCAAGACCCAACAGGACGCCCTGTTGGCGGCGGTCGAGAACAGGGTGGTGTTGCTGGTGGCAGCGACCACCGAGAACCCGTCCTTCTCCGTGGTGGCCCCGCTGCTGTCGCGATCGCTGATCCTGCAGCTGCAACCGCTGGGTGCCGACGATATCCGCACCGTGCTGCAGCGCGCCGCCACCGACGAGCGGGGACTGGCGGGCAAGGTCGCGCTCGACGACGATGCACTGGAACTGTTGGTCACGCTGTCGGCCGGGGACGCCCGCCGCGCGTTGACGGCGCTGGAGGTGGCCAGCGAAACGGGTGAGCGGATCACCGTCGAGGTCATCGAGCAGTCGCTGGACCAGGCCGCGGTGCGCTACGACCGAGACGGTGACCAGCACTACGACGTCGTCAGCGCCTTCATCAAATCGGTGCGTGGCTCCGATGTCGACGCCGCCTTGCACTATCTGGCCCGGATGTTGACCGCGGGGGAGGACCCGCGCTTCATCGCCCGGCGATTGATGATCCTGGCCAGTGAGGACATCGGGATGGCGGATCCGAGTGCGCTGCCCACCGCGGTCGCCGCGGCGCAGACCGTGCAATTGATCGGGATGCCCGAGGCGCAGCTGACCCTCGCGCACGCCACCGTCCACCTGGCCACCGCGCCGAAGTCGAATGCGGTGACCACGGCGCTGGGCGCGGCGATGGGCGATATCCGGGCGGGCAAGGCGGGGCTGGTGCCCGCGCATCTGCGGGACGGGCATTATGCGGGTGCCCAGAAGCTGGGTAACGCGGTGGGCTACAAGTACGCCCATGACGCGCCGGGTGGCGTTGCGTCACAACAATATCCGCCGGACGAACTGGTCGGCGTCGACTACTACCGGCCCACCGGGTACGGCGCCGAGCGCGAGATAGCGACCCGGTTGGAGAAGTTGCGCGCCATCATCCGAAGGAAACGCTGATGAAGACCCACCTGCTCGATGTGGACACCTCTCGTCGCCGGATCGTGGATCTCACCGACGAGGTCGTGCGGTTCTGCGCGGGCAGGGGCGATGGGCTGTGCAACATCTTCGTCCCACACGCCACCGCGGGCATCGCCGTCATCGAAACCGGGGCGGGCTCCGACGACGATCTGATCGACACCCTGGAACGTCTGCTGCCGCGCGACGACCGCTACCGGCACGCCCACGGTTCGCCCGGCCACGGCGCAGACCACGTGCTCCCTGGGCTGGTGTCACCGTCGGTGACGGTACCGGTGGGTGACGGCACGCCATTGCTGGGAACCTGGCAGAGCATCGTGCTCGTGGACCTGAACAGGGACAACCCGCGCCGATCGGTGCGGTTGAGCTTCGTGTCGGGCTGAGAACGGCGAACGGTACTGTGGTGCGGTCGTTGTATTCGCAGGTTGGACCAAAGGACAGCAGCACGTGCAGACACACGAGATCAGGAAACGCTTCCTCGATCACTTCGTGAAAGCGGGACATACCGAGGTGCCCAGCGCCTCGGTGATCCTCGACGATCCGAACCTGCTGTTCGTCAATGCCGGCATGGTGCAGTTCGTGCCCTTCTTCCTCGGCGCGCGCACCCCGCCGTACGAGCGGGCCACCAGCGTGCAGAAGTGCATTCGGACCCCGGATATCGAAGAAGTCGGCATCACCACCCGGCACAACACCTTCTTCCAGATGGCCGGCAACTTCAGCTTCGGCGATTACTTCAAGAAGGGCGCCATCGAGCTGGCCTGGACGCTGTTGACCAACCCCGTCTCCGAGGGTGGTTACGGCTTCGACCCGGAGCGCCTGTGGGCGACGGTCTACCTCGACGACGACGAGGCCATCGAACTGTGGCAGGAGGTCGCCGGGCTGCCGCTCGAGCGCATCCAGCGCCGCGGCATGGCCGACAACTACTGGTCGATGGGCATCCCCGGCCCCTGCGGCCCGTGCTCGGAGATCTACTACGACCGCGGACCCGAGTACGGCGTCGACGGCGGGCCGGAGGCCAACGAGGACCGCTACATCGAGATCTGGAATCTCGTGTTCATGCAGAACGAGCGTGGCGAGGGCACGTCCAAGGACGATTTCGAGATCCTCGGGCCGCTCCCGCGCAAGAACATCGACACCGGCATGGGTGTCGAGCGCATCGCCTGCCTGCTGCAAGGCGTGGACAACGTCTACGAAACCGATCTGGTGCGACCCGTGATCGACAAGGTGGCCGAGTACGCGCCCCGCGGTTACGGCAAGGGCAATCACACCGACGACGTCCGCTATCGCATCATCGGCGACCACAGCCGCACCGCGGCCATCATCATCGGTGACGGCGTCAGTCCCGGCAACGAGGGCCGCGGTTATGTGCTGCGCCGTCTGCTGCGCCGGATCATCCGCGCCGCGAAACTGCTCGGGGTGGAACAGCCCATCATGAGCGAGCTCATGGTCACCGTGCGTGACGAGATGGGACCGTCTTATCCGGAGCTCGTCACCGACTTCGACCGCATTCACCGCATCGCGGTCGCCGAGGAGACGGCGTTCAACCGGACGTTGGCGTCGGGATCGCGATTGTTCGACGATGCCGCCGAGGCGACCCGCAGCGCCGGGAAGTCCACACTCTCGGGCATCGATGCCTTCACGCTGCACGACACCTACGGCTTCCCGATCGAGCTCACCCTCGAGATGGCCGCCGAAGCGGGTCTCAGTGTGGACGAAGAGGGTTTCCGTGGCCTGATGGCCGAGCAGCGGCAGCGGGCCAAGGCCGATGCCGCCGCCCGCAAGCAGGCCCATACCGACCTGTCCGCCTACCGCGACCTCGTCGACGGTGGCCCCACCGAGTTCACCGGATTCGACGAGCTCGCCACGCAGGCAACCATTCTCGGCATCTTCGTCGACGGTGCCCGGGTCCCTGTGGTCAGCCACGGCGGCACGGACGGCACCGTCGAGCTGATCCTGGATCGGACCCCGTTCTACGCCGAATCCGGCGGCCAGATCGCCGACGAGGGCACCATCACCGGCACCGGCTCGTCGGAGACCGCCAAGGCGACCGTCACCGATGTGCAGAAGATCGCGAAAACCTTGTGGGCGCATCGGGTCCGGGTCGAATCCGGCGAGTTCGTCGAGGGCGACACGATCGTTGCCGAGGTGGATCCGACGTGGCGCCACGGTGCCACCCAGGGACACTCCGGCACCCACATGGTGCATGCGGCGCTTCGGGAGGTGTTGGGCCCCAACGCCGTACAGGCGGGTTCGCTGAACCGCCCCGGCTACCTGCGGTTCGACTTCAACTGGCAGGGATCGCTGTCGGAGGCCCAGCGCACCCAGATCGAAGAAGTTGCCAACGAGGCCGTGCAGGCCGACTACGCGGTCAACACGTTCAACACCGGACTCGATCAGGCCAAGGCGATGGGCGCGATGGCGCTGTTCGGGGAGAACTACCCCGACGAAGTCCGCGTGGTGGAGATCGGCGGCCCGTTCTCGCTGGAGCTGTGCGGCGGAACGCACGTGCGCAGCTCGGCGCAGATCGGCCCGGTGACACTGCTCGGGGAGTCCTCGGTGGGCTCGGGTGTGCGGCGCGTCGAGGCCTATGTGGGCCTGGAATCCTTCCGGCACCTGTCCAAGGAACGCGCACTCATGGCCGGGTTGGCCTCGTCGCTGAAGGTGCCCTCGGAGGAGGTTCCGGCCCGAGTGGCCAATCTCGTCGAGCGACTGCGCGCCGCCGAGAAGGAGCTCGACAAGGTGCGCCTTGCCAACGCCCGGGCGGCCGCGGCAAATGCCGCGGCAGGCGCCGAGACGGTCGGTAAGGTCCGTCTGGTGGCGCAGCGGATGGCGGGCGGGGTCTCTGCCGCCGACCTGCGCAGCCTGGTCGGCGACATCAAGGGCAAACTGGGCACCGAGCCCGGTGTGGTCGCCCTGATCGCCGAGGGGGAGGGCGACAGCGTGCCGTTCGTGGTGGCGGTGAACCCGGGCGCGCAGGACCTCGGTCTGAAGGCGGGCGACCTGGTCAAGGTGCTTGGCGGTCCGGTCAACGGCCGTGGGGGTGGGAAGGCCGATCTGGCCCAGGGTTCCGGTAAGGGGGCGGCGGGTATCGACGCGGCGTTGGCCGCGCTACGCGCAGAGATCTCCCGGAGCTAGCCGGTGCCACTGGACGTTGACCGCAGCCCCGACCGGCCCGGCCCCGATGACCCGGGACGCGGCCGGCGGCTCGGGGTCGATGTCGGTACCGTGCGTATCGGCGTGGCCAGCAGTGATCCCGACGGGATCATGGCCACTCCGCTGGAGACGGTCAAACGGGAACGCACCGGACGGCACCTGCGCCGGTTGGTGGCGCTGGTCCAGGAGAACGGTGTCGTCGAGGTGATCGTCGGGTTGCCGCGTACCCTGGCCGACCGCTCCGGCTCGTCGGCCCGGGACGCCGTCGAGATGGCAGACAAGCTGGCCGAGCTGATCGCGCCGGTACCGGTGCGGCTGGCTGACGAACGACTGACCACGGTGAGTGCACAGCGGGCGCTCCGGGACGCCGGAGTGCGCGCCAAGAACCAGCGGGCCATGGTCGATCAGGTTGCGGCAGTGGGGATTCTGCAGACCTGGTTGGACCAGCGCCGGTCCGCATTAAGGGTGGCCGATGAGTGACCAGTGGGATTCGCAATGGAATACCGACCGCCATGAGCCGATCGCCGTGGGACCCCCGCGGCGCCGGATGAATCGTGCCGAGCGCGCGCGGGCGCGGCGGATGGCCCGACGCAGGCGCACCTACACGATTTTTGCGGCGGTGACGCTCGTGGTGGTCGTCGTCGGCGCGGTGTTCGTCGGTTCGCGACTGTGGCACAACATGTTCGGAAGCAGCGGTGACTTCGCCGGCGGCGGTGTCGACGATGTCGTCATCGAGGTGCACAGCGGAGACACCACCACGGCCATCGGCCAGACCCTGCAGCAGCGCAATGTGGTGTCCTCGTCGAAGACGTTCGTCGAAGCGGCCGCGTCCAACCCGGCGATCGCTGCGATCCAGCCCGGGTTCTACAAGGTCCGCACCGAGATCCCGGCCGCCGATGCTGTCGAACGCCTCGCCGATCCGGCGAATCGTGTCGGCCAGCTCGTCATCCCCGAGGGTCGCCAGCTCGACGATGTCGCCGACGTCAAGACCGATGCGGTGACCGAGGGCATCCTGTCCCTCATCTCCCAGGCCTCGTGCGTCGATCTCAACGGCACCCGCGAATGCGTCTCCGCCGAGGACCTCAAAAACGCCGCAGCCAGCGCCGACCCTGCGGCGCTCGCAGTCCCGCCGTGGGCGAACCCCGGTCTGGAGGCCATGGGCGACGATCATCGCCGGCTGGAGGGCCTGATTGCCGCGGGGAGCTGGAACGTCGACCCGTCGGGATCGCCGGAGAGCATTCTGGCCGGACTGATCGGATCGAGCACGGCGATGTACGAGGCCAACGGGCTGCTCGACGCGGCGACCACCGCCAACATCACGCCCTACCAGGTGCTCGTGGTGGCATCGCTGGTGCAGCGCGAATCCAAACCGCAGGATTTCTCCAAGGTCGCCAGGGTGATCTACAACCGGCTCGCCGAGAACCGGAAGCTGGAGTTCGACTCCACGGTCAACTATTCGTTGGACCGCACCGAGGTGGCCACCACCGACGCCGACCGGGCGCGTGTCACGCCGTGGAACACCTATGCCTCGCTGGGACTGCCCAAGACGCCGATCTGCTCACCGGGGGCGCCGGCGGTGGTTGCCGCGGAGAACCCGGCGATCGGGGACTGGCTGTACTTCGTCACCATCGATCTGCAGGGCACCACCAACTTCACCCGCGATTACGACGAGCACCTGGCCAATATCGAGATCGCCAGGCGTAACGGTGTGCTCGACAGTGCCCGATAGGCGGCCCGCCGCCGTGCCCGATAGGCGGCCCGCCGCCGTGCCCGATAGGCGGCCCGCCGCCGTGCCCGATAGACGGCGCGCCGCGGTGCTGGGGTCGCCGATCTCGCATTCGCGCTCACCCGATATCCATCTGGCCGCCTACCGGGCGCTGGGTCTGACGTCGTGGACCTACGACCGCATCGAATGCACGGCCGAACAACTGCCGGGACTGGTCGCCGGCCTCGGCCCCGAATGGGTCGGCCTGTCGGTCACCAAACCCGGCAAGTTCGCCGCACTGGCCACCGCCACCGAGCGCACCGAGCGCGCCGCCCTGGTCGGCTCGGCCAACACGCTGGTGCGCACCGATACCGGGTGGCGTGCCGACAACACCGATATCGACGGCGTCGTCGGCTCATTGGCAGACCATGTCGAGGCCCCGCAACGCGCGGCGGTGCTGGGCTCCGGTGGCACCGCGCCGGCCGCGGTCGCCGCACTGGTGAGTCTCGGTGTGCGCCATATCGCCGTGGTGGCCCGCGATCGGGCCAAGGCTGCCGAACCGGTGGCCATCGGACGCCAACTCGGCGCCGATACCGAGTGGGTCGAACTGGGCCGACCGGTCGCCGAGCTCGACGTCGCGGTGAACACGCTGCCCGCCGAGGTCGCCGCGCGATACGCCGACACGATCGTGACGGTGCCGTTGTTGCTCGACGCCATCTACGACCCCTGGCCCACACCGTTGGCCGACGCCGTGAGCACCGCTGGGGGCCGGGTGGTCAGCGGACTGCAGATGCTGTTGCATCAGGCCGTCGCCCAGGTCGAGCAGTTCACCGGCATGACCGCTCCGCAAGAGGTGATGAGAGCGGCCCTCGAACGGCCCTAGCCTCGACATGTGGGGTGGGTCGCGGTGGGCGTGTGGTTGACCGCGCTGACCGTCTACGACTTGCGGCAACGCCGACTGCCCAATATGTTGACGCTCCCCGGAGCGCTGCTGGTGCTGTGCTGGGCGGCATCCTGCGGCCGCGGAATGCCCGCGCTCGTCGGCGCGCTTGCGCTGTTCGGTAGCTATCTGGCCATCCATCTCGCGGTGCCCGACCACCTGGGCGCCGGGGACGTCAAGCTTGCGCTCGGCGTCGGAGCACTGACGGGCGCCTTCGGAATCGACGTGTGGGCACTGGCTGCCCTGGCCGCGCCGCTGCTCACCGCGACCTGGGCGCTGACCGCTCGGTTGTTCGGCCGTACCGATCCGCTCCCACACGGGCCGGCCATGTGTGTCGCGAGCGCGGTGGCCGTGGTGTTGGCGGTCGGCCGGTGAACCGACAGCTATGGATGACGCGACCCGAGGTCGCCGAGGCGGTCCCGGGCGATGGTTGCTCCGACGATGTTCAGCAGTGCCACGGCGTCGCGCATGCTCGCCATTTCGTCGGCTTCCAGCTCGGCCAAGGTGTACACCGAGTCGATACCGGCGGAAAGCGCTTCCTCGGCCCTGACCGTCGAGCGACCGGCGACGGCCACGACCGGGACTCCGCGGGCGTGAGCGTGCCTGGCCACCCCTACCGGACCTTTGCCACGCAGCGACTGCTCGTCGAGGGAACCTTCCCCGACGATCACCAGCGCCGCCCCGTCGAGCAAATCGGGAAAACCACCCAGTTCGAGCAGCAGGTCGATACCGGGCGTGACGCGGGCTCCGAGCAGCTCAGCCATCGCAAACGCAATCCCGCCCGCCGCGCCCATCCCGGGTGTACCGCGTCGGTCTTGTCCGGTGTGGGCGGTGACGACGTCGGCCCAGTGCTCCAACGCTCGGTCGAAGGAGCGCACGGTATCCGGGCCGGCGCCCTTTTGCCTGCCATAGACGTGTGCGGCGCCGTCCGGACCGGTGAGGGGATTGTCGACATCGCATGCGACCACCAGGTCGGTATCGTAAAGCCGCTGATCGATACCGTTCAGGTCGATGCGGTGGATGTTCGGCAGGTCGGCCCCGCTGGGATACACCGGATCGCCGTGCTCATCGAGGAGTCGGGCGCCGAGGCCGACCAGCAGACCGGCCCCGCCGTCGGTGGTGGCGCTGCCGCCGACACCGAGAACGACGCGGTCCACTCCGTGGGAGAGGGCGTCGCGCACCGCCATACCGACGCCCAGGGTGGTCGAGATTCGCGCCGTGGTCCGGTTCGGCGCGCGTCCCCCGAGCAGAGCCAATCCGCAGGCGGCGGCCGCTTCGATCACTGCGGTCCGTCCGGACCGTGCGTAGACCACCTTGACCGGTCGGCCCAGCGGATCGACCGCGGCACAGGTGATGGGAGAGAAGCCGGCGGTCATCAGCATGTCCACCGTGCCTTCCCCGCCGTCGGCGATGGGGAACTGCACGACCGGCAGCGAGCTAACCGACCGGAGACCCTCGGCCAGTGCCGTGGCAGCGACCGCGGCGGAGACGGAGCCCTTGAACTTGTCCGGCGCCACCACCACATGGCCATCAGAGTTGTTGTGCGCCAACATCTTCACACTGCCGAAGGCTAGGGCTGTCGGTATTGATAAGCAACGTTAAGCGCGGTCGGGGGGAAGGGCGTGGAATTCAGTGTCCTTCCGGGGGAACGGTCGATGCCGCTGACCCATTCGGGGTATCTCGGCTTAACGTTGCTTAACGATCGATCCAGCGTTGTAATGGGCGCCACAGCGTATCGACGAGGCGGCAGGAGGGTCTGTGGACGATATCGACGTATCCGCGACCGCCGCCAAAACAGTTTCGGCGGCGGCGGTGGCCCGCGCGTGCGGCGTATCGAAGGCGACGGTCAGCTATGTGATGAACGGCCAGCCAGGGGTTTCCGCCGACACCCGAAGGCGGGTCATCAAGGTCGCCGGTGAACTCGGTTACCGGCCGGCCACCGGCCCGCGTCCGGATCCGCTTCTGACACGTGTGGTGGGTCTGATCCTGCCCAATCTGAGTAACCCCATGTACACCGGTTGGGCTGAACGCATCATTTCGGTGACCCGTGAACAGGGCTTCGACGTCTTCGTCGCGACCACCGACGACGATCCCGACACACTGGCGCAGGTTGCGGGCACCCTGGCCGCCCGCAACGTCGACGGGGTGATCATCGCCGCGCTTCTGCGCGAGGATCTGCGAGCGCTACGGACTCTGCGTCAGAAGCGAATTCCGTTCGTCTGCTTGTCGCGTAGTGCCGATCAGTTGCACGGTGACTATGTCGGCATCGACTTCGACGCGGCCGCCACCCTGTTGATGGAACATGTGCTGGAGCACGGCTATCGAGAGCTCGCCACGGTCATCGGCCCGCGTACCTCCACCGCCTCGCTGATCCGCGAAGAGGCTTTCGTCCGCGCCGCCGAGGCGGCAGGGGTGGCGGTGCGCGGTGCCCGCAAGGTCAGCACCCGGCTCGACAGCGCCGGCGGCCGGGCCGCGGCGCGCTCCCTGTTGTGTGGCCCCCGTCCGCCGGAGGCGGTGGTGTGTGGCTCTGACGAGATCGCGATCGGGGTCATGGAGCATGCGATGTCCATGGGCCTGCGGATCCCCGAGGATCTGGCCGTCGTCGGCGGTGACGGGCTGCCGCACAGTCGGTCCGCTTTGATCAACCTCACCACCGTCATCCAGCCGATCAACGTGATGGCCGAACGGTCCTTCGAACTGTTGTTGGACCAGATCATCCGTCCGCGTTCCACCTACCACCACGTGATCTGCGAACACCGTCTGCACATCGGCCGGACCTGCGGATGTCCTCCGGTCCGCCGGCGCAGCGCGCCTGACTGACGGTCAGCCGGGACGACCCGCAGCGATAACGCAACGTGCGGCCACTTCGCCGCGCGTGGATTCACCATGCCGTCCCACCGGGGCCGGCACCTCACAAAGGAGATGACGATATGTCTGCACCCCAACGCAATCGGCGAGTATTCGATTTCACCGGCCGACGCGTGGTGGTCACCGCCGGGGCGGCCGGTATCGGGCTGGCGATCGCGACCACGATGAAGGCCCACGGCGCTGACGTCTTCGTCACCGACGTCAACCCCGAGGCCGTGCGGGCCGCCGGAGAAGCCGGTCTCGGTGCCGCCGTCAGCGATGTGCGATGCGAAGACGATGTCAGGCAGCTCATGCGTTCAGTGGAGGCCGAACTCGGTGGTCTGGACGTGCTGATCAACAACGCCGGCGTGGCCGGACCGACGGGGCGGGTCGACTCCCTGGATATCGAGGACTGGAAGGCGACCTTCGATGTTAACGTCCACGGACAGTTCCTTTGCGTCAAATACGCACTGCCGCTTCTCGAACGGGCGGACGACCCATCGATCATCAACATGTCCTCGGCCGCCGGCCGATTGGGTATGGCCGGGCGCAGCCCGTATTCGGCGTCGAAGTGGGCGGTGATCGGCTTCACCAAATCGCTGGCGATCGAGCTCGGTGCGTCCGGGATACGAGCGAACGCCATCTGCCCCGGCGCGGTTGACGGCCCACGTATCGAGCAGGTCATCGACGCGAAGGCCGCAATGCTGGACCTCCCGGTGGACGAGGTTGCCGCGTTGTATCGCGGTCAATCATCGCTGGGACGGCTGATCGACGCTGCCGATATCGCCGATATGGCCCTGTTCCTGGCCAGCCCGCTGGCCCGCAATATCAACGGCCAGGCCATGGCCGTCGACGGTAACACCGAGAAACTCTTCTGAAAGTAAAGGCTGACAAGAGAAGTCCGAAGAACGGAGAAGAAACTATGCCCAAGACAAGAAAAGTCATCATCACCAGCGCCGTGACCGGTGCGATACACACCCCCAGCATGTCACCGCATCTGCCGGTGACGGCCGACGAGATCGCCGACGCCGCCATCGGGGCGGCCCGGGCCGGCGCGGCGATCGTCCACATGCATGCTCGCTCACCGCATGACGGCCGACCCTCGCAGGACCCCAAGGATTTCGAGCCGATTCTGGCCAAACTGAAGGCCAATACCAACGCGGTCATCAACATCACCACCGGCGGGTCGCCGCATATGACCGTCGAGGAGCGGATGCGCCCGGTCGCCACCTTCGCGCCGGAACTGGCGTCGTTGAACATGGGGTCGATGAACTTCGGTCTCTACCCCATGCTGGAGCGGTCCGACCAGTTTGCCCACGAATGGGAGCGTGAGGCATTGGCGAAATCACGGGATCTGGTATTCAAGAACACCTTTGCCGATATCGAGACCATCCTCGACATCGGCAACCGGAACGACACCCGATTCGAATTCGAGTGCTACGACATATCGCATCTGAACAACCTTGCGCACTTTCATACACGCGGCCTGGCCCGAGGTCCACTGTTCGTCCAGTCGGTCTTCGGACTACTCGGTGGAATCGGTGGGCATCCGGAGGATCTGATGCACATGCGACGCACCGCGGACCGGCTGCTCGGTGCGGACTATGAGTGGTCCATCCTCGGCGCGGGTCGCAATCAGATGCCGTTGGCGACCATCGGCGCCGCGATGGGATCGCATGTCCGGGTGGGTCTGGAGGATTCTCTGTGGATCGGTCCGGGCCAATTGGCTGTTTCCAATGCCGAGCAGGTGAGCCGTATCCGTACGATCCTGGAGGCGTTGAATTTTGCGATAGCCACCCCGGATGAGGCCCGCGAGATACTCGACCTCAAGGGTGCGAACAGGGTCGGTTTCTGAGCGCGAGGACAGCACGAGAATCCCCCTGTAGCCGGACGGCTACAGGGGGATTCTCGTGATCGGGTTCAGCTGCGCGCAGCGACCGGATCGGCCTCGGTCGACCTGTCGGCCGGCGGCGAAGGCGCGGTGAAGAACTGCAGTGCCACACCGAGCAACGCGCAACCGGCCATGGTGAAGAAACACACGATGTAACCGCTGGTGGCCTCCCAGCCGCCGGCCATCGAGATCAACCGGCCCATCAGTAGCGGTGCGATCCCACCGCCGATGAACATCGCGGTGGTGATGATGCCGTTCGCAGTGGAAATGGCGCCTTCGGGTGCTGCGTCGGAGGCTGCCGCATAGTAGATCGGCCACACCGCATTGGCGACGACACCGAAGACCAGTTGCACGACGACCACGAGCAGCGACGAGGTGGCCACGTAGAAGGCGGCCACGCTGACGGCCATCCAGATTCCACAGATGACGATGGTCTTTCGGCGGCCGATGACATCGGAGAGGCTGGGCCACAGGATCTGGCCGAGCACGCCGGTGAGCGCGAAGACCACACTGAGCCCTGCTGATTCGGCAAGTGAGAGGCCGACTACGTTGTAGAGGTAGGCTGGCAGCACCATGTTGATCCCCATGTACACGATCTGGGTCAACAGTGTGGTCAGGGCGGTCATCGAGATCGTCCGGTTGCGTAGGCACGCGCCCACCAGTCCGCGGCGCCGGCTTCCAGCCCCCGCCGGCAGGTCACGGTCCGGCGGAGTCAGTCCCTTGGATGCGATGTCCTCGTACAGTTCGTCGATTCGCTGTGCGGTGGAGTAGCGACCCCAGAACAGCATCAGCGGGACCGCGATGATGAGCCCGAGGAACAGCGCGTAGGACCAGTTCGACGGGCCGAACGCCCCGATGACCACCGCGGCCACCAGACCGCTGAGCAGCGATCCGATCGGATAACCGGTGTGGTGGGCGCCGAGGGCGAAGCCACGTCGCTCTTTCGGCCACCATTCGGCGGTGTTGCTCACGCCGACCGGTTCACCCCACCCTGCGCCGAGATTGACACCGATTCGCAACGCGACGAACGAGATCAGATGAGAACTCACGAACTTGAAGCCCGAGATGAACGACAACGCGGTGTAGCCGATGACCAGTGGCACCTGGAATCGCGCCCGCTTCCATCCTCCGCCGTACCGGTCGCTCAAGCTGGATCCGGGGATTGCCAGCACGGCAAGCGAAATCATGATCAATGACACCAGTGCACCCCAGGCGTCCGCGCTGAGGTCGAAGGTTTCCGAGATGGTCGGGCCCAGCCGCAGGATGATCTCGCGGTCGTAGGCGTTGAGGACCCAGATCAGCCAGCACACACCGAGGGAGATCCAGGAGTATTTGTGGGTGTTGCGCAGCGAGCCGCGCCGTTTGTCAGCCATCGAGTCGTCCTTTGTGTGATCGAGAGGTCATGCGCCGAATCGGCATTCGGGCAGGCCGTGCACGCCGAGACCGCGAATGGCGAACAACGAGCCGCGAAGTTGTCCGTCGCCGGGGAATCGCGGCAACGGTGGTTTGGCCATGGAGGTGACGAAAAGGACGTCCAGATCCGGTCCGCCGAACATGACGCTCGTCGGCTTGAGCACCGGGAAGTCGATGACGCGATCGACCGAACCGTCGGGTGCGTAACGGATGATCTTGCCGCCGTAGACGAGTGCCTGCCACACATATCCCTCGGCGTCGACGGTCGCCCCGTCGGCCGCTCCGCCGGAACTGGTGTCCACCGTGGCGAATGTCCGGCGGTTGGCCACGGAGCCGTGCTCCAGGTCGTAGTCATAGGCCCAGATCTCGCCGGTCCAGGTGTCGGCGAAGTAGAGGGTGGTGCCGTCCGGGCTGAAGCAAGGTCCGTTGGACACCGTGATGCCGTCGTCCAGAACCGTCAGTGTCCCGTCGGGGCTATAGCTGTAGAGCTTGCCGCTACCGCTCTCCTCCAGGGTGTCCATGGACCCGAAGACGAACCGACCGGCCCGGTCGACTTTTCCGTCGTTCAGCCGATTGTGGGGAAGATCGGCTTCTAGCTCGACCAGCAGGGTGAGCTCACCGCTGTCGAAGGCCAACTGCCACAGGCCGTCCTGCAAAGCGACAAGCGCGCCGTCACCGGTCCGGGTCAGCGCCATCGATCCGATCTTCTGGCCGACCTCCCAGGCGCGGATCCCCGCACCGCTCGCGGTCGAGCGGAAGATTCGGCCGTCGGCGCTGTCGATCCAGTACAGCGATTGCTGTTGGACGTCCCACAGCGGGCCCTCTCCGAGGGTGGTCTTCAGATCGACGACCACGTCGATGACGTGGCCGGGGGTGTCGTCAGCCATCGGGACTCCTTCTCGAACCGGGCCTGGGATTACGTGCTCATGCCGAGCGAACGCTAGGAGCGCCACCATGCGTTCAGCAACGTTAAGTTGTGATCGGCGTCATGCGGGAGGTGGCGAACGGGTGTGCTCACACGCGGTAGCGGGAGTGGCCGGGTGATGGTGTACACGGATTTCCGCCGGTGAAACCGGACATGGGAGTATGGACAGCGTGTTGCGATGGACTACCGCAGGTGAATCCCATGGTCGCGCCCTGGTGGCGATGGTCGAGGGGATGGTTGCCGGGCTGGCGGTGACCTCCGAGGATATCGCCGCCCAGCTGCAGCGCCGTCGCCTCGGGTATGGTCGCGGCGCCCGGATGAAATTCGAGAAGGACCAGGTCACCCTGCTGGCAGGCGTGCGGCATGGCCTCACCCTCGGCGGGCCCATCGCCGTCGAGATCGGTAACACCGAATGGCCGAAGTGGGAGACCGTGATGGCCGCGGACCCGGTGTCGGCCGAACAACTCGACAGCGATGCTGCCCGTAACGCGCCGCTGACCCGGCCGCGCCCGGGCCACGCCGATTACGCCGGGATGCTCAAGTACGGCTTCGACGACGCTCGCCCGGTGCTGGAACGGGCCAGTGCCCGCGAAACCGCGGCGCGTGTTGCCGCGGGCACCATCGCCCGGGCCTTCCTGCAGCAGGCACTCGGCGTCGAGGTGGTCTCGCATGTCATCTCCATCGGCGCCTCGGCGCCCTACGACGGCCCGCCGCCGCAGCCGCAGGACCTGGCCGCCATCGACGACAGCCCCGTCCGCGCCTTCGACAAGGACGCCGAGGCCGCCATGATCACCGAGATCGAAGCCGCCAAGAAGGACGGCGACACCCTCGGCGGCGTCGTCGAGGTCGTGGTCAGCGGTCTGCCCGTCGGGCTGGGTTCGTTCACCAGCGGCGACAACCGCCTCGACAGCCAGCTGGCCGCTGCCGTCATGGGCATCCAGGCGATCAAGGGTGTCGAGATCGGCGACGGCTTCGAAACCGCACGCCGTCGGGGCAGTGTCGCCCATGACGAGATCTACCCCGGGCCCGACGGCATCGTCCGGTCCACCAACCGCGCGGGCGGCCTGGAAGGCGGTATGACCAACGGGCAGCCCCTGCGGGTGCGGGCCGCCATGAAGCCGATCTCCACCGTGCCGCGCGCCCTGGCGACCGTCGATATGGCCACCGGCGACGAGGCCGTCGCGATCCACCAACGCTCCGATGTGTGTGCCGTGCCTGCCGCCGGTGTGGTCGTCGAGACCATGGTGGCGCTCGTGCTGGCGCGCGCTGCCCTGGAGAAGTTCGGCGGTGACTCGCTGGCCGAGACCAAGGCCAATGTGGACAGCTACCTGGCCGCGATCGCGGAGCGCTCGGCCGGTCTGGATCGCAGCGACTCGGGGAAAAACTCAGCGGCGCGGGCGGGATAACCATGGCGCCCAAGGCTGTTCTGGTGGGAATGCCGGGCTCCGGCAAATCCACCATCGGACGGCGGCTGGCGAAAGCGCTGGGAGTTCCCCTGCTGGACACCGACGTTGCCATCGTCGAGACCACCGGCCGCAGCATCGCCGACATCTTCACCGACGGTGAGCCGGCGTTTCGCGCCATCGAAGCCGACGTGGTGCGCAAGGCGCTGGCCGAGCACGACGGTGTGGTGTCCCTCGGCGGCGGCGCGGTGACCACCCCCGCGGTGCGTGAGGCGCTGGCCGGGCATACCGTGATCTATCTGGAAATCAGTGCCGCAGAAGGAATTCGGCGTACCACCGGGAGCGCACGCCCGCTGCTCACGGGGGAAGACCCCGCCGAGAAGTATCGGGCCCTGATGGACGCCCGGGTGCCGCTCTTTCGTGAGGTGGCCACCATGCGGGTCAACACCAACCGGCGTAATCCCGGTGCCGTGGTGCGCCATATAGTCACCCGCTTGCAAGGCTGCGGTCCGTCCCGGCCACGCCGCCGACGCCGCCCAGCCTGGCGGCGACTCCCGACCGTTCTCAACCCGGCACCGACCACCGAGGCCCCGCCCACTCCGGCGGCGCTGGCCAAACGAGCAGAGGCACGCAATGAGTGAACCCGTGACAGTGGACGTTCTGGTCGACCGGCCCTACCCGGTCATCATCGGCACCGGTCTGCTCGAGGATCTGGGCCGCACCCTGACCGGCCGGCACAAGGTCGCGATCCTGTACCAACCGACGCTGGCGCAGACCGCCGAGGCCGTGCGCGAGCACCTGGCCGGACTCGGCATCGACGCGCACCGCATCGAGATCCCCGACGCCGAGGCAGGCAAGGAATTGCCGGTCGTCGGATTCATCTGGGAAGTGTTGGGCCGCATAGGAATCGGACGCAAAGACGCCGTTGTCAGTCTCGGCGGGGGAGCGGCCACCGATGTGGCCGGCTTCGCCGCGGCCACCTGGTTGCGCGGCGTCGACATCGTGCACGTGCCGACCACTCTGCTGGGTATGGTCGACGCCGCGGTCGGCGGTAAGACCGGTATCAACACCGATGCCGGTAAGAATCTGGTGGGCGCCTTCCACCAGCCGCTGGCGGTGCTCGTCGATCTGGCGACGCTGCAGTCGCTTCCGCGTAACGAGATCATCGCCGGCATGGCCGAGATCGTGAAGGCCGGCTTCATCTCCGACCCGGTGATCCTCGACCTCATCGAAGCCGATCCGCAGGCCGCGCTGGATCCGGCCGGCACGGTGTTGCCGGAACTGATCCGCCGTGCCATCGCGGTCAAGGCCGAGGTGGTGGCCGCCGACGAGAAAGAGTCGGCGCTGCGCGAAATCCTGAACTACGGGCACACGTTGGCGCACGCCATCGAACGGCGCGAGCGCTACAAGTGGCGCCATGGTGCCGCCGTGTCGGTGGGCCTGGTCTTCGCCGCCGAGCTGGGTCGCCTCGCCGGGCGGCTCGATGATGACACCGCGGACCGGCACGCCCGGGTGCTGACATCGCTGGGCCTTCCGGTCAGCTACGACGCCGACGCGCTGCCGCAGCTGCTGGAGTACATGGCCGGTGACAAGAAGAACCGGTCCGGGGTGCTGCGTTTCGTCGTACTCGACGGACTGGCCAAGCCCGGTCGCCTCGAAGGGCCGGACCCGACCCTGCTGGCGGCGGCCTACTCCGTGGTCGGCACGCGGTAGCTAGCTCTTGGCCGGCTCTTCGGGGCCGGGCTGGACAGCGGCAAAAACATCGGTGTCGGCGCGTTCCTCGTCGCCCTCACGGCGCCGGACGAACGGCGGAGCCTTCCGATCAACTTGCCAACGGCCGATGGTCACCGCGACCACGCCTGCCACGAACACCAGCAGCGCGGTGAAGGCGGCGAACGAGGTCAGCTCACTGAGCAGTCCGCCGGTGTAGAGCGCGGGGTAGAACAACCCGATGAACCAGCACACCAGGTCGCCCAGCAGCCCGGCGATCAGGCCGGCGACCAACCACACCATCGCCAGATCCTGGCGGCGGTCCGGGTCGCTCTGCGCGCGGGCGTCGGCGCGACCGTCGGCGTAGGCCCACAGCAGTACCGGAACGGCAAGGAACAGACCCAGCGTCGGGCTGATCCACCCGGCCTGCGTCGGGAAGGAATCCACCAGGACTCCTTGGATCAGACGCAGCACCACCACGACCGCGGCGAACACGAGTCCGCGCAGCAACCACTTGCTCATGAGGGCACAGCCTAGCGAGTAGCGTCATCGACCGTGACGATATCTGCGCGCAGAGACCGGTTGCGACAGCGGCTGGCAGCCGCCGACCTGGACGCAATGCTGGTAACGGACCTGGTCAACGTACGTTATCTGTCCGGATTCACCGGTTCGAATGCCGCGCTTCTCGTGTTCGCTGAACGGGACACGCCGGTCTTGGCAACCGACGGGCGTTATGTAACGCAGGCCGCCGCCCAGGCGCCCGATGCCGAAGTGGTCATCGAGCGGGCGGTGGGCCCCGCTCTGGTCGCCCGGGCCGCCGACGGAGTGCGCCGGCTGGGTTTCGAGAGCCATGTGGTGACCGTCGACGGTTTCACATCGTTGGAGCGCGCCGGAGCCGGCGTCGAGTTCGTGCGGGCGGCCGGGATGGTCGAGCGGCTGCGCGAGGTCAAGGATGCCGGCGAGATTGCGATCCTGCGACTGGCCTGCGAGGCGGCCGACGCAGCACTGCACGACCTGGTGGCCAGAGGCTGCCTGCGTCCCGGCCGCACCGAGAAAGAGGTCCGGCGGGACCTCGAGTCGCTGATGCTCGACCACGGTGCCGACGGTGTCTCTTTCGAGACCATCGTGGCGACCGGATCGAATTCGGCCATCCCGCACCATCGGCCCACCGACGCGGTGCTGGCCGCCGGGGATTTCGTCAAGATCGACTTCGGTGCGCTGGTGGCGGGCTATCACTCCGATATGACGCGCACCTTCGTGTTGGGCAGTGCCGCGGACTGGCAGCGCGAGCTCTACGCTTTGGTGGCGACCGCGCAGGCGGCCGGACGGGCTGCCGTGGTGCCAGGGACGGAGCTGTCCGCGGTGGACGCCGCGGCGCGTGAGGTGATCGCCGATGCCGGCCATGCCGAGCACTTCGGGCACGGGCTCGGACACGGGGTCGGACTCCAGATACACGAAGCGCCGGGAATCAGCGCCTCGGCCGTCGGTACACTGCTTGCTGGCGCTGCGGTCACCGTGGAGCCCGGCGTCTACCTGCCCGGCCGGGGCGGTGTCCGAATCGAGGACACCCTGGTCGTCGGCAGCGAGGACGCACCCGAACCCGAATTGCTCACCCGGTTCTCCAAGGAACTGGTTGTCATCACCTGATCTAGGAGCTGTACTCACGTGGCATCAACCGCCGACTTCAAGAATGGTCTCGTCCTGCAGATCGAGGGACAGCTCTGGCAGATCACCGAGTTTCAGCACGTCAAGCCCGGTAAAGGCCCGGCCTTTGTGCGTACCAAGCTCAAGAACATCCTGTCGGGCAAGGTCGTGGACAAGACGTTCAACGCCGGTGTGAAGGTCGAGACGGCCACCGTCGACCGCCGTGACGCCACCTACCTGTACCGCGATGGTTCCGACTTCGTCTTCATGGACTCCGAGGACTACGAGCAGCACCCGCTGTCCGAAGCCCTGGTGGGCCGCCTTGCCGACTTCCTGCTGGAGGGCATGGCCGTGCAGATCGCGTTCCACGACGGTGCGCCGCTGTACCTTGAGCTGCCGGTGACGGTGGAGCTCGTCGTCACCCACACCGAGCCGGGCCTGCAGGGTGATCGCTCCAACGCGGGCACCAAGCCCGCGACCGTGGAGACCGGCGCCGAGCTGCAGGTGCCGCTGTTCATCAACACCGGTGACAAGCTGAAGGTCGACTCGCGTGACGGTTCGTACCTCGGCCGGGTCAATGGCTGAAGGCCGGACGAATGGTTGACCGTAAGGGCGACCGCGGTCGGCATCAGGCCCGCAAACGCGCCGTCGATCTGATCTTCGAGGCGGAGGCCCGCGGTATCACCGCCGCGGAGGCGGCCGATTCGCGCAACGCGCTGTCGCACACCCAGGCCGACATCTCGCCGCTGAACCCGTACACCGTGACGGTGACGCGCGGTGTCACCGAGCATGCCGCGCATGTCGACGATCTGATCTCCTCGCACCTGCAGGGGTGGACGCTGGACCGGCTGCCCGCGGTCGACCGGGCGATTCTGCGGGTCGCGGTCTGGGAACTGCTGCACGCCGAGGACGTACCCGAGCCGGTTGCCGTCGATGAGGCGGTCGAGCTGGCCAAGGAACTGTCCACCGATGATTCCCCGGGCTTCGTCAACGGCGTGCTCGGACAGGTCATGCTGGTGACCCCGCAGATCCGGGCCGCCGCTGCCGCACTGCGGCCGTCCGACGGCGCGGACTAGGACCGTGCCGCAGGACTGG
This sequence comes from Mycobacterium sp. VKM Ac-1816D, assembly GCF_000416385.1. Lineage (NCBI taxonomy): Bacteria > Bacillati > Actinomycetota > Actinomycetes > Mycobacteriales > Mycobacteriaceae > Mycobacterium > Mycobacterium sp. VKM Ac-1816D. The sequence goes on along the minus strand of NZ_AOHQ01000108.1, from coordinate 2,810 downwards.
GCGCCGTACACGAGCCTGCAGGACGCGGCGACGGTGTATCTGCGCGATCCCGATCTCGCTCTGGAGCAGTTGCGATCGGTCGTCGAGTTCCCCGGGATCGCGGCGTTCATCATGTCGCGCGGGGAGTCCGAGGAGCACTGGGGTACCGCGGTGTGGCAGGAGGTGGTGGCCACCGACGGGTTGCGTCTCATCCTGTGGCGCGCCGACGACGACCGGCGACAGTTGACCTCGTCGGTGCGCACCATCCTGCTCTCGACGATCAGCGACCACATCCTGAGCACCCAGTTCGACGTGCTCTCCGACGGCACCCGGCGACTGGCTGAGGTGCGGCTGCGGATGTACACCCAGTTGGTGACCAGGGCCCGGCGCACATCGGCCACCGACAGCGATCTGTACTGCGAGTCCTTCCGCTACACGAAGACCGTCGACAACGGGGGACTGGCGCAGATGGAGCGGCTGCTGCAGTTCGGCAGGGTGTTGTCGCGCTCGCTCTGAGTGTCCCGCCTCAGTGCGCGGAGCCGGCCACGCGTCCGATGACGTCGGCGAGTGTGCGGACTCCCTCGGCCAATTGGGCGGGACTGGCGGCGCCGTAGGAGAGCCGGAGAAACGGTGCGGGCGGTTCGTTGACGAAGAAATGGCGTCCGTCACCGACGAGTACTCCGTCGGCATACGCGGCAGCAGTCAGTTCGCGGGTGTCGATGCCGTGCGGCAGCTTCGCCCAAAGATGAATGCCCCCTTGCGGAATGGTGCCGATGCGGACGTCGGGCAGCGTGGTCCCGATGGCCGCGATCAACGCATCGCGTCGCATCGCCAGTTCGGCGCGCAGACGCTTGAGGTGGCGGGGCCAGCCGGTCGACGTCAACAGGCTGTGCCCGATCTCCTGGATGAGCGGCGCCACGCATATGTCGTCGGCGGTTCGCGCTGCTCGTAATCGTTCGCCGGCGGGCCCCCGTGCGATCACGGCGCCCAGCCGAAGAGCGGGAGAGGCGGATTTCGCCAGAGTCAGGATCGTGACGACGTGCCCGTGCGGATCCGCGGTGAACAGCGGCGGTGGTGGGTGCGCGTCGATGCCCAGATGTCTGGCCCAGTCGTCCTCCAGCAGAAATGCTCCGTACGTGGCCGCGATATCGAGAATCTGGGTCCGGCGTTGCGCACTGAGCACCGCTCCGGTCGGATTGGCATAGCTGGGCTGTATGTAGACCAGGCGCGCCCTGGTTCGCTCGAGTTCCTCGGCGAGGCGTTCGACGACGATCCCCTCGGCATCGGCGGGCACCGACGCCACCTTCAGCCCCGCGCTCTGTGCGGCCAGAATTGCTCCGGGATAGCTGGGACTCTCGGTGATGACCGTGGCGCCGGGCTCGGCAAGGGTGCGCATGGCGAACACGAGCCCCTGCTGGCCGCCCGACACCACCAGCACATCGTTCGGGTCGGCGCGGTATTCGGCTGCTATGACCCGCCGAAGTTCCGGTAAGCCGGCGACCGGCGTGATCGCGTGGGCGCGAGAGCTCTTGGCCGATCGACCGGCGATGCGATGCAACTCGTCGGTCGGGGACAGTTCAGGCGCGAGGTACCCCCAGGACAAGGGAAGGTGATCGGCCGTACCGTATCCGCCCAACCTGGCGGCGCGGTCGGCATCGACCCGTGCCGGTCCGAGAGCTTGTGTCTGCCAGGAGTAGTCCGGCTCGGCCAGCCGATGTCGTCCGGTGACGAAGGTGCCGCGCCCTGGCTCTGCGCGGATCAACCCCAGCGCGCTGAGCTCGGACAGCGCAGCCGAAATCGTTGCGGCACTTGCGTGATACTCACCGGACAGCGCTCTGACTCCCGGCAGTTTGGTACCCGCGGGCAGGGTGGCGATACGGCCGCGGAGGGTGGTCGATATCGCGGATGCTCTGTTATCGTTATTCATGAGAATCCTAGATAACGTTACTCCATATCTGAGCAAAGCGTTACTCACTCGCCGCGGACGCGACATTCTGCACCGTCCGGACCTTCCCGTCATCGCGATCGGCCGTTCGTCGTAGTGGCTGATCGGTGACATTCCGGAGTCGAAAGGGGCTGTGAGTCAACACCTCAAGCGGAGTAGAACCCGCGTGGCGCCGAACGGGCGCGCAGAACCAGATATCGAAAACACGATTCACATGGGAAAGAACATGGCTGACACAACCGCACCTGTAACCCGTACGCTCGAAGCCGCCGACGAGACTCGATGGCGTTCGCTGTTCCGCGCGTACCGGGAGTTCTACAAACTCGAGGAATCGGAGGAGATCGTCTCTCGTGCTTGGGGTTGGCTGATGGATCCACGCCACGAGTGCAAGGCGATCGTCGCCACGGTCGCCGGCGAACTGGTCGGCTTCGCGCACCACCGCCGATTCTCCTCGCCGTACACCGGCTCGACGGGGATCTTTCTGGACGACCTCTTCACCGATCCCGTGGTGCGCGGAAAAGGTGTGGGGCGAGCGCTCATCGGCCGGCTCACCGAGATGGCGGCAGCCGAGGGGCGGTCGGTGGTCCAATGGGTGACCGCTGCCGACAATGTGCAAGCCCAGGCGCTCTATGACACGTTGGCCACGCGCACGGCATGGGTCACCTACGAAGCCGCACCCGCGGTGAAGTAGCCGACGTCGGGCCCGGCCCACGCCTATCGGGTCGGGCCCGTGTCGCGCTTTCGTCAAAGTGACCCGCTGACAGCGGGATTGGTGCCTCAGATTTTTCTTTGGTCTCGTCTGTCTCTGGTGTCACATTGTTGCGTGTTGTGTCGGTGGTCGCACGTATGTTCGAGTCATGGGATCGGATGTGGTGGCCAGTCGGGA
>NZ_AOHQ01000107.1:0-365 GCF_000416385.1 Mycobacterium sp. VKM Ac-1816D | reverse complement strand
ACCACCTGCTGCTCGACCGGTAGCGCCGCGACTCGGTCGATGGCGATCGTGCGGGCCTTGGCGGCTACTTCGGCCGGGGTGGTCTGGATCATCAGTTTGGTCACTACGGCTGCTCGTTCGTCGTCGGACAACGGCGTCCGCGCGTCGATATGGGTGACGCCTTTGCCCACGGCGTCGGCGAACTCGATACCGATCCCGCCCACCCGCTGCGCGACCGTCAACGCCGGCAACGACGATGCGGCGCGTCCCACCCGTACCGCCCGTGCCGCCGCACCCGGGGACATGCCCAACAGCCGGAGAAGATCAGCCCCGGTGCGTAGGTGCCGCCGACCCGGCACACCGGCCCGTTCGGCCGCCACCACCGC
>NZ_AOHQ01000106.1:0-328 GCF_000416385.1 Mycobacterium sp. VKM Ac-1816D | reverse complement strand
ACCACGGTCATCTCGTTGAGCGCGGTGTCCTCGGCGACCGGCACCACCTGCTGCTCGACCGGTAGTGCCGCGACTCGGTCGATGGCGATCGTGCGGGCCTTGGCGGCCACCTCGGCCGGGCTGGTCTGCACCATCAACGCACGCACCACCGCCGCCCGATCGTCGTCGGACAACGGCACTCGAGACTCCACGTGCGCGACACCTTTGCCCACGGCATCGGCGAACTCGATACCGATACCGCCCAACCCCAACCGCTGCGCGACCGTCAACGCCGGCAACGACGATGCGGCGCGTCCCACCCGTACCGCCCGGGCCGCCGCACCCGGGG
>NZ_AOHQ01000105.1:0-61015 GCF_000416385.1 Mycobacterium sp. VKM Ac-1816D | reverse complement strand
GCGGCCTCGATGACTGCCCGGGAATCCTCGACCGAGGCCAGGGCGACCTGACCGGTCACCGCACCCGACGCCGGATTCGTCACGGGCGCGGTCTGCCCCGAGGTGCCTTCGAAGAAGGTGCCGTTGAGCCAGTGCTGAATGGTGGCCTGCATCGCGATGCGCTCACTTTCTGTGGGTGGTGACTTCAGTGTGGGACCCAGCGCACAGTCCGACCCCGACAAAATGTCTCCGATTTCGCCTATGTAGTTACAGTGTGTAAATGGAGCTGACCGTTGCCGATGTCATCGGCCTACCGGTACTGCACCGCGGAGAGCCCGAGGTGCTCAGCGCGCGCCGCTTCCACGACCCGATCCGCTGGGTGCACGTCAGCGATATCGCCGACCTGTCCGCCCTGGTGGAGGGCGGCGAGCTGGTGCTGACCACCGGTGCCGCCCTACGCGCCGACCCGCGGCGCTATCTGCAGGGGATGGCCGCCGCCGGTGTGCTCGGCATCGTCGTCGAACTCGGCGAGGCGGCGCTACCCCCCGACGCCGGGCGCTACGCCGAGGAGTTCGGCCTGGCCCTGGTCGCGCTGCACCGTGAGGTGCGGTTCGTCGAGATCACCGAGGCGGTGCACCGGATGATCGTCACCGACCAGTTCGACCGGGTCGACTTCGACCGGCGCGTGCACGAGACGTTCACCGACCTGAGCATGAAGCGTGCCTCGCTGGAGGGAATCGTGGAGGCCGCGGCAGGCATGCTCGACGAGCCCGTCGTCCTCGAGGATCTGGCACACCGGGTGCTCGCGGTGGCCGGCGTCCCCGGGGGAGGGCCCACCGCGGTGTTGCTGCGGGACTGGGAGCAGCGATCCCGTCGCACCGCCGAGGCCGAACACTGGACCACGACCGCGGTCGGTCCGCGCACCCAGGAATGGGGACGCCTGATCGTGCCGCGCCGATCCGCCGACGCGTCACGCACCCGGATGGTGCTGGAGCGCGCCGGGGTGGCGCTGGCGCTGCACCGGATGATCGAGCGGGACCGCTCCGGGCTCACCCACCAGGCCCAGACCGGACTGATCGACGATGTGCTGCGCAGCCGCATCACCGACGAGGCCGAGGTCGCCGCCCGCGCACACGCGCTGGGCCTGCGGTCCTCCGCGCGGTACGTGCCGGCCGCGGTCCGCATCGACCGGCCCATCCCGGCCACCGATCCCGTTGTCGGGCAACGCCACAACATCTCGCTGCTGGACACCGTCATGCACGCGGTGAACGCCTCCGGACATACCGGACTGTTCTCCGTGCGGCGCGACGGTGAGATCTGGATGGTGTTGTCCCTGAGCGTCACCCAACCGGCGGACAGTGCGCTGAGCGCGCTGGGGGCCGAGCTGCGCCGCGAGATCCGCCGGGTCGAGGCCGTGCCGGACAGCGCACTGGCAGTGGGCGATTCGGTCAACCGGGTGATCGATGCGATATACGGGATGGGGGAGGCCGCCCACATCGCCGAGGTCGCGCTGGCCATGAACGAGGCGCACCGTCCGTACTACCGCGCCGCCGACGTCCGGTTACGCGGACTGATCGCGCTGCTGCGCAGCGACCACCGCGTGCAGGCGTTCGCCGAGAGCGAGCTCAAGGCGCTGCTGGCCGGCGATCAGGCCAATATCGTTGTGCTCGGCGAGTATCTGCGGTTGGCGGGTAACAAGGCGGCGGTGGCCGCGCGACTGCACATCAGCAGGCCCGCGCTGTACAAGAAGCTCGCCGCGATCGAGGCCGCCCTCGGTGTCGACCTCGACGACGGTGAGTCACGCACCTCGCTGCACGTCGCGCTGATGGTGCTCGACGCCCAGCGCTTGCGCCGCCCCGTCGAGATCAGCACCGAACCGGCCCACGCCGAGATCGTCGATCCCTACACCTGATGACGGCCACCCGATGACGGCAGACATACTGTGGCCGAGGATGTCGAACGGTTCGCCAGCAGAGGAGCACAGCCGTGTCGGATGACGATCTCGCGGACTTCGACCGCACCGAGTTCACCCATGACGGTAAGACCCGCACGGTATTCCGTAAGGGCAGCGGTCCCGCGGTCATCGTGATCGCCGAGATGCCCGGCATCACCCCCAAGGTCGCGGCCTTCGCGCGGCAGGTCGCCGAGCTGGGCTGCACCGCCGTGCTGCCCCACCTGTTCGGGGTGCCGGGCCGAGACCCCAACGCGAGCAAGCTGGCCGGGGTGAAGGCGCTGGCCACCTCGATGGTGCCGGCCTGCATCAGCAAGGAGTTCACCACCTGGGCCACTGGCCGCACGTCACCGGTCGTCGGCTGGTTGCGCGCGCTGGCCCGTGCCGAGTACACGCGCTGCGGCGGTCCGGGGGTCGGCGCGGTAGGCATGTGCTTCACCGGCGGTTACGCCCTGGCGATGGCCACCGACGAGATCCTGCTCGCACCGGTGCTGTCGCAGCCGTCGATGCCCATAGCGCTGACCGCCGCGCAGAAGAACTCCATCGACATCTCGCCCGCCGACCTGGAGATCGTGAAGGGACGGTGCGCCCGGGGTCTGAAGGTGCTGGGCCTGCGCTTCGACTCCGACACGATGGTGCCCGCCCAACGATTCGATTTCCTGCGTGAACAACTCGGTGACGGATTCATCGCAGTGGAGCTCAGTGGCTCGGACGCCAATCCCGACGCGATGATGTCGGCCCATTCGGTGCTCACCGAGCATCTGATCGACAAGCCGGGCACCCCGACACGGGCCGCGCTGGACCAGGTGCTCGAGCTGTTCCGCAGCAGGCTGCTGGTCGGCTGAGCCGGGCGGACCGTCAGGCCGAGCGCTCGATCTCCGGCCGGTCGTCGGGATCATCGCCGTCGGTACTGGCCAACGCGGGGGACAGCAGCAGCCGGAACTGGTTTCCGCCGGACTTGCGCGCCTCGTACATCGCCCCGGTGCCGATGGTCAGCAACTCGTCGAGCACGTCATGGGAGGCTTGCTCGGTCAGCGGCTTGAGCGGAGTACTGACCACGCCGAGGCTGGCGGTCAGCTGATACGGCGCCGACTTGATGGTGCCGAGGATGCGCTCGGCCAGCGGGGTCGGGTCGGGGGTGGTGAACACGTCGGCGACCAGATACTCCGCATCACCCTGGTGGCCGATCACCGCGTCGCCACGCACCGTTTCACGCAGACGCTGTCCGATGGCGACCCTGGCACGGTTACCACCGGTCTTGCCGGACATCGCGGTCAGCAGCGAGAAGCTGTCCAGATTCACCACGATCAGGATCAGGTACCGGTCGTCGTGGCGGCTGCGCGATCCGATCAGCGTCGCAACGCTGTCGTAGAAGGCGTCGCGATTGAGCAGACCGGTCAGCGGTTCGATCTCACCGTGCGGCTTCTCCGACCCGATGAGCCGCAGGACCAATTCGCACGCGAAGACCATGAAAGCATTGATCAGCACCACGAACACGACGCTGGCCACCGCAAGGCCGTAGTCGATGGACACCAGCCGCCAGGCCAGCACGATCAGGGTCGCCAACTGGACCACCCAGACCCCGATGAGCCATCTCCGGGAATGGAAGATGACGGCATACCCGGTGGTCACTGTGAACGCGACCGAGCCGAGCAACCCGAGCACCGGATCGGGATCGGAGACACACGTCGCGGCGATGAGTACGGTCCCGGCGGCCAGACACACCTGGGATTGCCACCTGGGCGGCCAGTCCGACCGCGACCACATGAGCACCATCGCGGTGCACACCACCAAAAGCACGACCGCCAGGGCGAACCGGAAGGAATGTTGCAGACCGGAGCTCATCGCCGTCACCAGCACCGAGATGACACCCAGGGATCCGATGAGCGCGGCGACGACGCGCGAGGTGGGCACCTGAAGATCTCTGGCGGCCAGATATGCGGTCAGCCAGTCATAATGATCGCGCTGGTCACGCCCGTGAAGCATAGCGAACGGTACCAAAATTCAGCGCGGCTAACCTGACGTCTATGGCCTTCTCATGGAACCCTGCTCGGCTCGGCGATATGACCGGACAGACGGTGATGGTGACCGGAGCCACCAACGGTGTCGGGCTGGCGACCGCGGCGGCTCTGGCCGGCGCCGGCGCACATGTGGTGATGGCGGTGCGCAACACCGAACTCGGCGCTCGACGCGCCGAGGAGATCGGGGGCCGCACCTCGGTGGTCCGACTCGATCTCGCCGACCTGTCGTCGGTGCGGGGTTTTCCGGCCCGCCTCGTCGAGGCAGGTATCGACGGCCTCGACATCCTGATCAACAACGCGGGCGCGCTGTTCCAGCACCGCACCGAGACCGCGGACGGGTTCGAGGCGACCATCGCGACCAACCTGCTCGGGCCGTTCGCGCTGACCAACCTGCTGCTCGACCGCGTGCGGTCGCAGATCATCAACGTCGGTTCCCAGGCACACGAGTCGGCGACCCTGCGGCTGTCGGACATGCACCTGCGCACCAACAAGTGGACCGTGATGGGCGCCTACGCGGCGTCCAAACTCGCCGTCATGCTGTGGGGCCTCGAGCTCGACCGCCGGCTGCGGGAGGCCGGATCGCCGATCACCAGCCAGCTCACCCACCCGGGCTGGGTCGACTCCAATCTGCCTGCGCTGTCGGACACCCCGGTGATGAGGCTCGTGGCCCGCGGCGTGAAGTTGGTGGCCGGCCCCCTGGCCAACGACGCCGCGGCCGGGGCGGCGACCACGCTGTACTGCATCACCGAGCCGATCCCGCCCGGCAGCTATGTCGGGGTGGACGGTCGATTCGGACTCAAGGGGGTGCCGGTGCTCATCGGCCGATCCGTGCAAGCCTGTGACTACGCCGCCGCAGCGCGGCTGGTCCAGTTCGCTGAACAGGAGACGGGTACCACCCTCGCCATCCGTTAGCGCACCGATAACGACGCCGTCACCTGCCGATGCCACAGTGGTGGCCGTGACGGCCGAAACGGTGCCCGGCGGTCGGGTGGAACGTTTCCACCGGATCTGTGCGGCAATCGTCGGCCGGCTGCCATGGGGGCTGAGTTCGGTTGTCGCGCCGACCTTTCTGGGCTTCGGCTTGATCGCGGGCTTCACCTTCAGCATCGACATGGCCCTGCTCACCCTGCTCTACAGCGGCATGGACGCGCCGCTGCCGGTGGCCTTGACGGTCGGCTACGTCTGCGCCTTCGCGCTGGCCTACGTCCTCAACCGCACGCTGAACTTCCGCTCCCACGCCACCGTCGGCCCACAGCTGGCGGTCTATGCGGCGGTGGTGGCGATCAACTACCTGTTGTTCATCGTCGCGCTGCCGACCTCGTTGGTCGCGGCCGGATTGCAGTACCACCTGGCGCGATTATCGGCAGGCTGCTGCGAGGCCGTCTTCATGTACAGCGCGATGCGATGGGTGGTGTTTCGCCGCTGAGACGGCGGTCCCGGGCGCAGAATGACCGCTATGACCCTGGGGCGTAGGCAGATGGTGGTCGGGAGCGCGATGGCGGTCGGCGCGCTGGGCGCGGTCGCGGCGTGTGGATCCGCGGAGGCTCCTTCGGCCGCCCCGCAGACGCCCAGCGAGCCGGCCGAGAACACCGAATTGGCCAAGACCGCCGATGTGCCGGTCGGATCGGCACTCGTCGTCGACGGCATCGTGCTGACCCAGGAACAACCCGGTCGGATCAGGGGCTTCTCGACGGTGTGCCCGCATGCCGGTTGCGCCGTGTCCAAGGTGACCGGTGCGGAGGTGATCTGTCCCTGCCACGGCAGCAGTTTCGGTCTGGACGGCGCGGTGCTCACGGGCCCGGCCCACGGACCGCTCACCCCGGTGGATGTCGTCGTGCGGGGCGATTCGGTCGTCAGGGGGTGAAACGTCGTTACCATCAGCGCCTGTGACAGACGATGCGGGCGACCGGGCCGGCGCCGAGACGCCGGTTCCCTGGTACGAGGAATCCTGGGCGATCGTCAGCGCCGGGGTGGCCGGCGTGCTGGCCATCGGCGTGCTGATCTATGCGGTGCTGAACACTGCGGAGAGCTCGGTCGATCCGACCGGCGGACCCCAGGTGTATCCGGACACCAGCACGTCCCGCACCACCTCACCGACGACCTCCTCACCGACGACGTCGCGGACGACGACCTCTCGCACCACCACAAGCACGATTACCACCACCACCAGCACCACCGACGAGACCACGAGCACCACCACCACCGAGACCACCTCGGAGGAGAACCCGTTCTTCGTCGACCCCTTCCAGACGAGCACGGTCACGAGCACCGCGACCGCCGGCGAGGGGTAACCGGGCAGGGTTCGATTCGCTCAGGACGGGAACGTCTGACAGAATCGGCCACGAGGGGAGTACTCCTGCGCTGCGGTGTCGTCATCACGTCGTTCACATTCGGACGACCGGTGCCGCGGGCCCGCGTCACGTTGCGCAGGCGGAAGAGACCTCGGCCGTTTGATCGACGACCGGAGGTCCTGAATATATGAACGTGTCCACCCTCGAGTGGGGCATCACCCTCGCCGTCACACTGGGCGTCCTGCTGGTGGACATCCTCGTGTTCGGCCGCCGGCCGCATGAGCCGTCCACCCGGGAAACCTCGATCGCGCTGACGTTCTACGTCGGTCTCGCGATCGCCTTCGGCATCTGGACCTGGACGTTCCACGGCAGCCAGTACGGTGTCGAATTCTTTGCCGGATGGCTCACCGAGTACAGCCTCTCGGTGGACAACCTGTTCATCTTCTTGATCATCATGGCCAGCTTCAAGGTGCCGCGGATCTACCAACAGCAGGCGTTGCTGGTCGGCATCATCCTGGCGCTGATCTTCCGCGGCATCTTCATCGCGCTCGGCGCCGTCGCCATCGAACAGTTCTCGTGGGTGTTCTACATCTTCGGTGCCTTCCTCATCTACACCGCCATCAAGCTGGCCAAGGACACCGACCACGACGACGACGGTGAGAACGGTGTCGTCCGGTTCGCGCGCAACTACCTGAACACCACCGACAAATGGCACGGGCTCAAGCTCACCGTCAAGGAGAACTCCAAGCGCGTCATCACCCCGATGTTCCTGGTGATCATCGCGCTGGGCACCACCGACCTGCTGTTCGCGCTGGACTCGATCCCGGCCATCTACGGCCTGACCCAGGAGCCCTACCTGGTCTTCACGGCCAACGTGTTCGCACTGATGGGTCTGCGCCAGCTGTACTTCCTGCTCGGCGATCTGCTCAAGCGGCTGGTCTACCTGTCCCAGGGGCTGTCGTTCATCCTCGGCTTCATCGGCGTGAAGCTGGTGCTGCACGCCCTGCACGAGAACGAGCTGCCGTTCATCAACGGTGGCGAACCCGTGCATGTGCCGACCATCCCGACGCTGGCCAGCCTCGGTGTCATCATCGTCACGCTCGTCATCACCACTGTCGCCAGCCTGTACAAGACAAGGGTGGTCGACAAAAAGAATGACGAGCCCTCGAAGCAGAAAACGGATTAAGCCGTTCGGACGACCCGCGATCCGCCGCTCAGCAAACTTTCTCGGAGTAGCATCCGGCGAAATCGTTGTTCCGAGCGAGCGGAGCCGGGTTGTCCAGAACACATGTCGTGGGGCTGGCCTCGGTGCTGACCCTGGCGGTCGGACTGTCGCAGGCTGCCCCGGTGCTGGCGAGCAGCACTTACTACCTGGAGGGCACCCGGATCGGGAACACCACCGGGCACCAGTCACCGCAGGATTTCGCCACCGATATGTACACCGGCGCCGGGCTGAGCGCGCCAGGTGATTTCCGGCAGGTGGACTACCCCGCGGCCATCGGACCGTTCTCCTCCGGTGGCCTGCGGGACGCGACCTGGAACACCTCGGTCGGGCGTGGGGTGGCCAACCTCGGCGAGCAGCCGGTCGCCGGTGACACCGTGTTCGGCTACTCGCAGGGCGCGGTGGTCGCCTCCGCCTACAAGGGCGGCCACCGGGCCAACGGTGTCAACTACGTCCTCGTCGAGAATCCGGGGCGGCCCAACGGCGGGATCATGGCGCGGTTCGGCGGCCTGTACGTGCCACTGCTGGACATCACCTTCAGCGGTCCGACCCCGGTGGTGCGCGACCCGCAGCCCGGGGCCGGGACCACGGTGGACATCGCCCGCCAGTACGACGGGTGGGCGGACTTCCCGACCTATCCGCTGAACCTGCTGGCCACCGCCAACGCGATCCTCGGCATCATCTATCTGCACGGCGGAACCCAGGATCTCGACGCGACGGCGCTGTCGAGCATCGACACCGGTGACCCGCACTACTACCAGCAGCGCGGCGACACCACCTACTACCTGATCCCGACCGAACGCCTGCCGCTGCTGATGCCCCTTCGCGGGATACTGCCGGATCTGCTGCTCGACGCCATCGAGCGGCCGCTGCGGGCACTGGTCGAACTCGGATACGACCGCTCCGACTACAGCAGACCGACCGGAGCTGCGCTCCTTCCGCCGCTCGGCGCGATGTTCGCATCGCAGGCCCCGGCACAGCCGGCACCGGCAGCACTCGAGCCGAAACCGGTGGCCGATACCACCGCCGTGGATTCGTCGGCCCCGATCGTCGAGCGCACCCGCGGGCTGCGGGCCGGGTTCGGTGCGCGGGTGAACACGGCCGGGCGCGAGACCGAGTCGCTTGATGACACCGACATTGCCGACCCGACAGACCCCGCGGACCCCACCGGCCTTGCCGACGTTGCAGGCCACGAGACGGATCACGAGGGCGGTGACGGTATCGAGGTGCGCACGCCGGAAGAACCCGAGCCGGGCAGGGCCGCGTCGAGCGGGCCGTCGGGGGCGGACACGGCACCGGAGCCGCCCGCCGGAGAGAGCTAGCAGCGGCCCGGGCATCGGCGGTCGTCACCACCTAGGGTGGTGGCGTGACGATGAGGCCGCGCCGGTGATCGACCAGCTGCTCGTCGTTGTGTTCGCATTGTGCGCAGCGATTTTCGCCGCCATCGGCATCGTGGTGCGGCAGCGTGCGACGCTCGACGTACCCGAGGAACACGGTGTCAGCACCGTCATGTTCGCGACCCTGCTGCGACGTCCACTGTGGTGGGCCGGGACGGCCGCGGCTGTGGCCGGGTTCGTCTTCCAGGCGTTGGCGCTGGACAACGGATCGCTCATCGTCGTCCAACCCCTGTTGGTGTCGGCGCTGTTGTTCGCCCTCCCGCTCAGCGCCCGGTTGGCGCACCGGCGGGTGACACGCGGCGCCTGGTTGTGGGCGCTGCTGCTCACCGCATCCCTGGCGGTGTTCGTCCCGCTGGCCCACCCGCGCGTCAACGAGCAGGTGGCTCCGGCGCCGACGGTGGCTGTCGTCATCACCATCTGCTCGGTGCTGGTGATCGGATGCGTGGTGTTCGCGGTACGCCATACCGGCTGGAAACGTGCGGTGCCCCTGGCGGTCGCGGTCGGCGTGATGTTCGGTCTGGTCGCGGTGCTGACCAAGATCCTGATGTTCCTGCTGGACCGCGGAAGTGCAGTCGCGGTGTTGGCGACTCCGGTGCCCTACGCACTGGTCGCGCTGGGTGTACTCGCCACCCTGCTGCAGCAGTCGGCGTTCCACGCCGGATCGCTGCAGACGTCGGTCCCGACCATGGTTGTGGTCGAGCCGATCGCCGCGGTGTTGTTCGGCGTGTTCCTCCTCGGCGAAACCCTCAACGCCAACCGGTGGGAGACCGTGGTGCTCACCATCGCCGTCCTGGCCATGACCGCGGCCACCATCGCGCTGGGCCGTGACGAGGGCGCCTACGAGGAACGGTTGGAAGCCCAGGCACACCGATCCTGACAGCCTTTTGGCAGGAAATCCGCAGCTTGTGGCGGTCGGGCATATCTTTAGTTTTGCTAACGTTGTACGCGTTGGTCGGTGAGGACGATGAGGTCCCCGGCCGTTGCAATACGTCGTGAGTAGATCCGAGGAAGTGTGATGTTCGCCGAAAATCTTGATGACCAGCAGCGCCTGGCCGACCTGTACGCCACCGATCCCGAGTTCGCCGCCGCGGCACCAGACCCCGCCATCGCCGACGCCGTCGCCGCTCCCGAGATGCGCCTGCCCGAGATCATCCGCACCGTTCTGACCGGGTACGCCGAGCGGCCCGCGCTCGGCAGCCGTGCCGTCCAACTGGTCACCGACGAAGCCACCGGACGCACCCGTGCCGAGCTCCTCGGCCACTTCGAGACCATCACCTACGGACAGCTGTGGGACCGCGTCCGTGCCGTCACCAACGCCTGGTCCGACACCGTGCGCCCGGGTGACCGCGTGGCCATTCTCGGTTTCGGCAGCGTCGACTTCACGGTCATCGACATCGCCCTGACCCAGCTCGGGGCGGTCTCGGTCCCGCTGCAGACCAGTGCGACGGCCGCCGCCCTTGCCCCGATCGTCGCTGAGACCGAACCGGCGCTGATCGCCTCCGATGTGAACCATCTCGATGACGCCGTGACGCTGGCGCTGGAGTCCGGTGTGGCGACCGTGGTGGTCTTCGACCAGAACCCCGCCGTCGACGACGACCGCGAGGCGATCGCCGCCGCCACGGCCCGGCTCGACGGGCAGACCCTGGCGACCCTCGACGAGGTGATCGCAGCCGGAGCCGAACGCCCGGACGTCGCGATCCCGGCGCAGGAGGGTGATCCGCTCTCGCTGCTGATCTACACCTCCGGTAGCACCGGCGCCCCCAAGGGCGCCATGTACCCGCAGGGCAAGGTCGCCGACATCTGGCGACCGGCCATCAACTCGCACTGGGATGCCCGCCAGGGGCACGTTCCGGCGATCGTGCTGAGCTTCATGCCGATGAGCCACGTCATGGGACGCGGCATCCTCTACGCATCGCTGGCCAGTGGCGGCGTGGTCAATTTCGCCGCCCGAGCCGATCTGTCCACACTGCTGGAGGATCTGGCGCTGACGCGCCCGACACAGCTCAACTTCGTCCCACGGGTGTGGGACATGCTGTTCCAGGACTATCAGAGCCGCGCCGCCCACGGCGGCTCCGAGGCCGACATTCTCGCCGATATGCGGACCAATCTGCTGGGCGGCCGCTATGTCAGCGCGCTCACCGGATCGGCGCCGATTTCCCCCGAACTCAAGGCATGGGTCGAGCGGCTGCTGGATCTGCACCTGGTCGAGGGCTACGGCTCGACCGAGGCCGGTGCGGTCTTCGTCGACGGTCAGATCAGCCGGCCGCCGGTGCTGGAGTACAAGCTGGTCGATGTTCCCGAACTGGGTTATCACTCGACCGATGTGCCACATCCGCGCGGCGAGTTGCTGATCCGTTCCGAGCAGCTGTTCCCGGGCTACTACAAGCGCCCCGAGGTCACGGCGTCGGTCTTCGACGAGGACGGTTTCTACCGGACCGGTGACATCGTGGCCGAGCTCGGCCCCGACCAGGTCGCCTACATCGACCGGCGCAACAATGTGCTCAAGCTGTCCCAGGGTGAGTTCGTCACCGTCTCCAAGCTGGAAGCGGTGTTCAACACCGCGCCGCTGGTGCATCAGATCTACATCTACGGCAACAGCGCCCGGCCCTACCTGCTGGCCGTGGTGGTGCCCACCGACCCCGCTGCCACCAAGGCCGAGATCGCCGACGCCCTGAAGGCGGCGGCGCGCAAGGCTGACCTGCAGAGCTACGAACTCCCGCGCGACTTCCTGGTCGAGACACAGGAGTTCACCACCGAGAACGGGCTGCTGACCGGGATCAAGAAGCTGGCTTGGCCGAAACTGAAGGAGCGTTACGGCGCCGAGTTGGAGCAGCTCTACACCGATCTGGCCGACGGCCAGGCCGGCGAGTTGCAGGCACTACGGGCCACCGGTGCCGATGCGCCGGTGCTGGAGACCGTGGGCCGTGCCGCCGTGGCACTGCTCGGCGCCGCCAGCTCCGATATCGCACCCGATGTGCATTTCACCGATCTCGGTGGTGACTCGTTGTCGGCGTTGACGTTCGGCAACCTGCTGGCCGACATCTTCGACGTCGAGGTGCCGGTCAGCGTGATCGTCAGTCCGACAGCGGATCTGGCCTCCATCGCCGCGCACATCGAGACGCAGCGCTCCGGTTCGGGCCTGCGGCCGAGCTTCGCCTCGGTGCACGGCAAGGACGCCACGGTGGCTCGGGCCGCCGACCTGACCCTGGACAAGTTCATCGATGCCGAGACACTGGCGGCCGCGGGCGATCTCGCCGGCCCGGCGACCAATGTCCGCACCGTCCTGCTGACCGGCGCCACCGGATTCCTTGGCCGCTACCTGGCCCTGGAGTGGCTGGAACGGATGAACCTCGTCGACGGCAAGGTGATCGCCCTGGTGCGGGCCCGCTCCGATGCCGAGGCACGCGCCCGCCTGGATGCCACCTTCGACACGGGTGACCCGAAACTCGTTGCGCACTACCGGGAACTGGCAGACAAACACCTGGAGGTGCTCGCCGGCGACAAGGGTGAGCACGATCTCGGACTGGATCGCCAGACCTGGCAGCGGCTGGCCGACACGGTCGACCTGATCGTCGACCCGGCGGCCCTGGTCAACCACGTGCTGCCCTACAACGAATTGTTCGGGCCCAATGCCCTCGGCACCGCCGAGCTGATTCGCGTCGCGTTGACCACCCGCATCAAGCCGTTCGTGTACGTCTCGACCATCGGTGTCGGGGCGGGTATCGAGCCGGGGCGCTTCGTCGAGGACGCCGATATCCGCGAGATCAGCGCCACCCGGGTGCTCGACGACAGCTACGCCAACGGGTACGGGGCCAGCAAGTGGGCGGGTGAGGTGTTGCTCCGCGAGGCACACGAGCAGTTCGGGCTCCCGGTCTCGGTGTTCCGCTGCGATATGATCCTGGCCGACACCAGCTACGCCGGTCAGCTCAACCTGCCGGACATGTTCACCAGGATGATGCTGAGCCTGGTGGCCACCGGCATCGCCCCGAAGTCGTTCAATCAGCTTGACGCCCAGGGCAATCGGCAGCGCAGCCACTATGACGGCCTGCCGGTCGAGTTCATCGCCGAAGCCATCTCGACCCTCGGTGCCGATGTCACCGACGGATTCGAGACCTACCACGTGATGAACCCGCACGATGACGGTCTCGGTCTCGACGAGTTCGTCGACTGGCTCGTCGACGCGGGACACCCGATCCGGCGTATCGACGACTACCAGGCGTGGTTCGAGCAGTTCGGTGCCACCTTGCGGACGCTGCCGGACCGGCAACGGCAGGCCTCACTGCTGCCGCTGCTGCACAACTACACCACCCCGGGCCAGCCGGTGAACGGCGCCATGGCACCCACCGATGTGTTCCGCACGGCGGTGCAGGAAGCGAAAATCGGCCCGGACAAGGATATTCCGCATGTCAGCCGGGACGTGATCGTCAAGTACGTCACCGACCTGCAATTGCTCGGCCTGCTGTAATCAGGCCTGCCAGACGGCCCAGTGGTGGACTTTGATCTCCACCACTGGGCCGTCGAGCGCGGTGCGTTCGTACTGCGGGTATTTCGCGCGAAGCAGCCCGTATCCGATTGCCATCTGCTCACCGTCGTGATGCACGGTGGCCGTGCCGTCGGCGCGCACCCACCACAGCGCCGACCAGTCGTCATCGTAGTGATCGACCAGCAGGCTCACCCGCGGGTTCACCTCGATATTGGCCAGCCTGCGCAGGCGCTGTGTGGACTTCCGCTTGGCGTCGACCGCCGTGTACACCGTGTCGCCCTCGACGGCGAAGACCACCGGCACCAGATGCGGCACCCCGTGGTCGTCGGCGGTGGACAACGCGGCGACGGGTGCGCCGGCGAACAGGGCGTGCGGTTCGGCCATCCTCCGATCGTAGAACCCGGTAGCGTCGGACCTCGTTCACCGAGATGTCAGGTCACGGCCACCAACCGGTCGTCTGCCCATCGGAAGGTTCCCACATGTTGATTTCGTCGACCGGTCGCACGCAGCGACGAGGAATGGCAGTCGCCGCGGCGGTGCTCGTCGGGGCGGGCCTGGTCGCCTGTGCACCGCCGGAGAAGGACCAGGCCACCGACGGCGGTGGCAGCGATGCCCGCACCGCCACCTCGGCAGCCGATTTCGGCGGTATCCAGGGCCTGATCGAGGCGGCCAAGGCCGAGGGCGAACTCAACGTCATCGCCCTGCCCGATGACTGGGCCAACTACGGCCAGATCATCAAGACCTTCGGTGACAAGTACGGCATCAAGGTGAATTCGGCTCAACCCGGCGCCAGCAGCCAGGAGGAGATCAACGCCGCAGAACAGCAGAAGGGCCGCAGTACCGCACCGGATGTCTTCGATCTCGGGCAGTCGGTGGCACTGGCCAACACCGACAGGTTCGCGCCGTACAAGGTCGAGCACTTCGGTGAGATCTCGGACTCGTTCAAGCATCCAGACGGTCTGTGGGTCAACGACTATGGCGGCTACATGTCCATCGGTTACGACTCCACCAAGGTGCCCACCATTGCCGGTGTCGACGACCTGCTCAAGCCCGAGTTCGCGGGCAAGGTGGCACTCAACGGTGATCCGACCCAGGCCGGGGCCGCGTTCTCCGGCGTGATGATGGTCGCCGTGTCCCAGGGCGGTTCCCCCGATGACATCGCCCCCGGGGTGGAGTTCTTCCGGAAACTCAACGAGGCGGGCAACTTCCTGCCGGTCGACCCCACCCCGGCCACCATCGCCTCCGGGCAGACACCGGTGGTGTTGGACTGGGACTACCTCAATGTCGAACAGTCCAAGAAGGTTCCGGGCTGGAAGGTCGTCATCCCACCCAACGCGGCGGTGGCGGGCTACTACTTCCAGGCCATCAACAAAGACGCGCCGCATCCCGCGGCAGCGCGGCTGTGGCAGGAGTTCCTGTACAGCGACGAGGGGCAGAACCTGTACCTCGGCGGTGGCGCACGGCCGGTGCGCGCGGACTGGATGGTCACCCACGGCACCATCGATCGCGAGACATACGGCACACTGCCCCCGGTCGACGGTGCGGCCACCTTCGTCACCGTCGAGCAGAACGCGGCCGCGACGAAGTATCTGGAAGCCAACTGGGCCAAGGCCATCGGCTGAGAAGTGCGCTACCTCCGGCAGACCCTGCCGCTGCTGCCGTTCCTGGCAGTGGTCACGGTCTTCCTGCTGATCCCGACCGTGACGGTCATCGTCAACGCCTTCGTCGTGGACGGCAGGTTCTCCCTCGAACTCGTCGGCGCGTTGTTCGGCCAGGCGCCGCTGACCGCGCTGGTGCGCAGTCTGGTGCTCTCGGCTTCGAGCGCGTTGATCGGGGCGGTAGGCGGCGCGGTGCTGGCCTGGCTGATCCTGAGCAGCCCGCCGCGCTCGCTGATCCGGCGCGCCGTGCTGGCCCTGTCCAGTGTGCTGGCCCAGTTCGGCGGTGTCGCATTGGCTTTCGCGTTCCTGGCGACGGTGGGTATCAACGGTGTGCTCACGCTGTGGTTACAGCACCTGTTGAGTGTGAACATCGCGCCGGGCGGCTGGTTGTACAGCCTGCCGGGATTGATCCTGGTGTACACCTACTTCCAGATCCCGCTGATGGTCATCGTGTTCCTGCCCGCCCTGGAGGGCCTGCGCGCCCAGTGGCGTGAGGCCGCGGTGAGTCTGGGGGCGAGCACCTGGCAGTACTGGCGTGCGGTGGCACTGCCCTTGCTGACGCCGGCCTTTCTCGGCTCGACGCTGCTGTTGTTCGCCAACGCATTCGCCGCGTATGCCACCGCGGCGGCGTTGGTCAGTCAGGGCAGTCCGATTGTGCCGCTGCTGATCCGGGCGGCGTTGACCAGTGAGGTGGTGCTCGGTCAGGCCGGGCTGGCCTATGCCCTTGCCGTGGAGATGATCGTGGTGGTCGCCATCGTGATGATCGCCTACAACCTGTTGGTGCGCCGGACCGCCCGGTGGCTGCGATGATCCGACCGGTACGCATCCTGCTGTGGCTGGCCTTCGGTGCCTTCTTCCTGTTCCCGCTCTATGCGATGGCCGATTTCGCGACCCGTGACCCGTTCGGCGGCGGCCGCACCATGGCGGCCTGGGCGAATCTGGTCACCGATGAGGCGCTGCTGACCGCGATCGTCACCTCGCTGCTGCTGTCGGTGCTGACCGTGGCGGCCATGCTGGCGCTGCTGGTCCCCACCATGATCTGGGTTCGGCTGCGGGCCCCGTGGGCGAATCGGTTGGTGGAGTTTCTGTGCCTGCTGCCGTTGACGATTCCCGCGTTGGTGGTGGTCGTCGGGCTGCGCAACGTGTACCTGTGGGTGACCTACCTGCTCGGGGAGTCGGCGCTGACGCTGACTTTCGTCTACATCGTGCTGGTGCTGCCGTTCGCCTACCGGGCGCTGGATTCGGCGCTGTCGGCGATCGATCTGCGGACGTTGTCGGAGGCGGCCCGGTCGCTGGGGGCGGGCTGGACGTCGACGATCGTGCGGGTGATCGTGCCCAATATCGGCACCGGCATCCTGTCGGCGGCCTTCATCTCGATCGCCGTGGTGCTCGGCGAGTACACCGTGGCCTCACTGTCCGGATTCCAGACGCTGCCGGTGCAGATCGTCGAACTCGGCCGAAGTGACGGCCCGACATCGGTGGCGGCATCGCTGGCCACGTTGATCTTCGGCTTCGGACTGCTGTTGGGGCTGTCGTTGCTGACCGGACGGAAGAGGCGGCGCGGACACTCATGAGCGTGGCTGTTGAATTACAGGATCTGACACGCACTTTCGGGACGGTGAACGCCCTGGACGGGCTTGACCTGCGCATTGAACCGGGGGAGTTGGTGGCACTGTTGGGGCCGTCGGGCTGTGGCAAGACCACCGCGCTACGCATCCTGGCCGGCCTCGAGGAGGCGACGTCGGGATCGGTGCTCGTCGACGGCCGCGATATCACCGGGGTGCCGGCGAGCAAGCGCGATATGGGGATGGTGTTCCAGGCCTACAGCCTGTTCCCACATCTGACGGTGCTCGACAATGTCGCTTTCGGGCTGAAGATGCGCGGGGTTGGTGCCGGCGAACGGCGGTCGCGGGCGGCCGAGATGCTGGAACTGGTCGGGTTGTCTGCCCAGTCGCGGCGCTATGCCGACGAGTTGTCCGGCGGTCAGCAGCAGCGGGTGGCGCTGGCACGTGCGCTGGCGGTGCGTCCGCGGGTGCTGTTGCTCGACGAGCCGCTCTCGGCGCTGGACGCCAAGGTGCGCACCCAGCTGCGTGACGAGATCCGCAGGGTCCAGCTGGAGGTGGGGACGACGACGCTGTTCGTCACCCATGACCAGGAGGAGGCGCTGGCCGTTGCCGACCGGGTGGGCGTAATGAACGCCGGCCGGTTGGAGCAACTGGCGGTGCCGGCAGAGCTCTACGCCCACCCGGCAACCCCGTTCGTCGCGGATTTCGTCGGGCTCAGCAACAAGGTGGCGGCCACGGTGTCCGGCGGCACGGCAGGCCTGCTCGACGTGTCGGTCCCCGCGCTACCCGGCTCGGTGGACGGCGCCGGTGTGGCCATGGTGCGCCCGGAATCGGTGACCGTGCAGGCCGATCCGGCGGGGCGGGCGACGGTGGTCGCGGTGTCGTTCCTCGGCGCGATATCCCGGGTCAGCGTGACGGCGGCGGACGGCGCGGCGCTCTATGCCCAGATGAACAGTTCGGCGGCACGGGCGTTCGCGCCGGGCGATCGGGTCACCGTGGGGTTGGAACCGGGCGGCGTGCTCGTCGTCGCAGAGTAGGGGGTCGCGGGTCAGACGGCCTTGACCGGGTCGATGCCGAGGTCCCGATAGGAGACCAGGGCCGCGAAGGGCACACCGAGACCGCCGAACAGTTCGGCCGCGACATCACCGCGGTCGACCATCGGGATCACTCCGGTGACCGTCACACCGGCCTCCAGCACCCGGTCGTAGGCCTTCTTGGTCGATCCGCCGGTGCTGATCACATCGTCGACCAGCAGGACCCGGTCACCGGGGGACAGCCGGGTGCCTTCGATCCACTGTTCGCGGCCGCGTTGCTTCTGTTCCTTGCGGACCGAGAACCAGGCCGCACCGGTGACGATCGCGATGCCGTGGGCCAACGGATCGGCACCCATGGTCAACCCGCCGACCGCGTCGAACTCGATACCGTGTGCGGCGGCCAGATCGGCGACGGCGCGGCTGACGGTGGTGAGCCGCTCACCGTTGTCGATGGCGTGCTTGCCGTCGATGTAGTCATGGCTCAGCTGGCCGCTGACCAGCTTGAACGGCTCCTCGCGCCGTTCGTGGGCACGGGTGCGAATCAGATCGAAGGCGGCCTGCCAGCTGTCCGGACGTTGCATACGGCGATCGTATTGCACCGCGCCGGGGCGGTGTGAGAACGGTTCAGCCCCGCTGGGCCCGCCGCGTCAGTTCCACTGCGGCGGCGCGCAACTCACCGATGCCATCGATGGGCTTGAGGTAACCGGCCCGGGTGTAGGCGATTCCGCGGGGCGTGTCCACCCGCAGGTCGAGGCCGTATCGGTCGGCCCCGGTGCAGGTCGCGGCGGTGGCATCGGGATATCCACCGAGCGCCCTGGCCATGGCCGTCAGCGCATCGGCGTGGTCGGCGTTGAGGTGGGCGATGGCGCCCGCGGAATGCGGTGCGACGGGGTCGGGTGCGGCGGCGGTGTACTGCGCCCCGGTGGTGGAGTCCATCCGGCCGTAGCCACCGACCCAGCGCACCCGCTGCACGTCGAGCACCCACAGCGTGAAATCGCTGTAGTCGATGTAGTACTTGGCGGCGGGAACCGCATCGAGGTGGGCCTGCCGGGCGGCGTCCAGCGCGGCGCCGGTGGGCCGCACGGCCACACCGGCCAGCGTGATGCGACCCGATGCCAGCGGGTCGTCCGGCGTCTCGGGGGCGACGATGGCGATGCTGGCCCGCTGGTCACCGGCGAGGTTGCGGCCATGTTCGGCGAGGTTGGACACGCACAGCACCGGTGCGCCCTCGTGCAGACCGTAGGTGACGAAGGATGCCCACGGATCACCGTCGGAGGTCAGGGTGGCCAGCGTCGCGGTGTTGGTGGACGCCGCGATGGTGCGCGCCTCCTCCGCAGCCGAAGGGCGGGTGGCGTCGCTCACCGGGGCCGTCGGTGGCGGGATCGACGGGGCGTCTCCCGGATCGCCGTGGTCGCGCAGATCAGCCATAGCGGCACCCTACCGAAACCCGGGGCGGGTGTATGTGGGCGCACAGTCGGGTACGAGGGTGGAAGGGCACGGCATCCGGGCCGCCCCGCGACTACGTTGGAGAAGCGATGACCTTGCCGTTCGCCCAGTGGTTACCCCGACAGCGGTGGTACGGCGGGCGCGGCCGCTATCTGACCGACGTCCGCCCGACGGTGGTGCCCCTCGGCGAGGACCTCGACCTGGTCCTGCTCGAGGTCGACTACGCCGACGGGTCCGTCGATCGGTATCAGGTGGTGGTGCGCTGGGACTCCGGTGCCGAGCACACCGCGATCGGCACCGATGCCGGCCGTACCGGATACGACGCCCTCACCGATCCCGAGGTGGCCGGCCGACTGCTGGGCCTGATCGGCGAATCCGCCACCATCGGCCCGGTCAGCTTCTCGGCCGAACCCGACGTCCAGTGGGGTCCGGTGACACCGGTGCGCAGTATGGGCGCCGAACAGTCGAACACCAGCGTGGTGTTCGGCGACCACTCGATCATGAAGGCATTCCGCAGGCTGACCCCCGGCATCAACCCCGATATCGAACTGACCCGGGCGCTGGCTGGTAATCCGCATATCACCGCACTGCTCGGCTCCTATGACATCGCTTGGGAGGGTGAGCAGTACACGCTGGGCATGGTGAGCGTCTTCGCCAAGGGTTCATCCGACGGCTGGTCGGTGGCAGAGCGGCGCACCGAGGATTTGCGTTCGGCGGAGGCGGATTTCGTTCAGGAGTCACACCTGCTCGGCGAGGCGGTGGCCTCGGTGCACCTGTCCTTGGCCGAGACCCTCGGCAGCCGGATGACCGCGTTCCCGGCACAGACGCTGATCGATCGGGCCCGGTCGGTGGCCGCGTCGGTGCCCGAGGTCGCCGCACGCCTCGCCCAGATCGAGCAGTGCTATCGGCAGGTCGCCGACGAGCCGACCCCGCAACAGCGTGTCCACGGCGATCTGCACCTCGGTCAGGTGTTGCACACGCCCGCCGGCTGGCTGATCATCGATTTCGAGGGCGAACCCGGGCAGCCGCTGGCCGAGCGCCGCCGCCCGGACTCCCCGCTGCGCGATGTGGCGGGAATGCTGCGCTCCTACGATTACGTTGCCTCGCAACGGTTACTGACTGTCCAGGACGCCGACCTCGAAGTGGCCGCGCGCGAGTGGGTGCAGCGCAACCGCAAGGCTTTCTGCGACGGGTACGCCTCGGTCGGCGGACTCAATCCTTGGGATTCGGCCGGTGTGTTGGTGGCCTACGAGCTGGACAAGGCGGTCTATGAGGTGGGCTACGAGTCGCGCTACCGCCCGACCTGGCTGCCGATCCCGCTGGGTGCACTGGACCGGTTGCTGGGCAACTAACGCACCAGCCGACGCAGCAGCGCCGATGCGGTGAGCACTCCGAGCGCCGCCGACCCGACCAGCACCGCGATGTCCAACGCCGCATTGGTGGGCGTTCCGATCAGCAGGCCGCGCAGTGCATTCACTTCATAACTCAGGGGATTGACCGCCGACAGCCAGCGCAGCCACTGGGGCATGACCTCCACCGGGTACAGCGCATTGGAGGCGAAGAACAGCGGCATGGTGATGGCCTGGCCGATGCCCATCAGCCGGTCCCGGTTGCGCACCAGCCCGGCCAGCGACATCGACAGGCAGGCGAAGAACGCCGAGCCGAGCATCACTACCGCCATCGCGCCGAGGATGCGCAACGGGTTCACCGTCATGTGCACACCGATGACATACGCCAGCGCGACGACACCGATGACCTGCACCACCGAACGCACCCCGGCGGCGAACGCCTTCCCGGTGATCAGGGCTGACGGTGGTGCCGGAGTGACCATCAGTTTGGCCAGGATGCCCGCGTCGCGGTCCCAGATGATCTGGATGCCATAGAAGATCGAGATGAACAGTGCCGATTGCGCGATGATCCCCGGTGCCAGGAACGCCAGATACGGCACGTCGCCGGTGTCGATCACGCCGAGCCGATTGAAGGTCTGACCGAAGATGATCAGCCACAGGGCGGGCTGCACCATACGGGTGAACAGCTCGGTGCGGTCGTGCCGCAGCTTCTGCACCTCGACGAGGGCGAATGCGCCCATCCGCGAGCCGATTCCGGGTATCCGGCGCCAGCCGCGCGGGGCCCGGATCAGGGGGACGGGGATATCAACCGACACGGCGGGCCGTCCTTCGGGCGGCGCGGACCTCCCGCAGGCCGGCCGGCGCCGCGTTGTCGAGGTCCGAGCCGGCATAGTGGCGGAACACGTCCTCCAGTGTGGCATCCTTGCCGACGGTCGACTTCAGCTCGGACGGGGTGCCTTCGGCCTGCAGCCGGCCGTGGTGCATCAGGACCACCCGGTCGCATAGGGCGTCCGCCTCGCCCATGTAGTGCGTCGTCAGCAACACCGCCATCCCGAAGTCCTGCTGCATACGCTCGACTTGGTCCCAGACACTGTCGCGGGCAATGGGATCCAGACCGACGGTCGGTTCGTCGAGGAGCAGCAGCGAGGGGCGGTTCACCAGTGCCTGCGCGAGCTCGAGGCGACGCACCATACCGCCGGAGTAGCTGCCCGCGGGCTTGTCGGCAACCTCGGTCAGTCCCATCGCGTCGATCGCCTCGGCCACCCGGGCGGCGCGGTCCCGGCGGCCGATGTCGTAGAGGCGGGCGAACAGTTCGACGTTCTGCCGACCCGTCAGTGCCGCTTCGATGGAAAGTTGTTGCGGCACATAGCCGATGTTGTATCGGATGTCCATGGTGTCGCGACGGGCGTCCAGGCCGAAGATGTGGACCTGCCCCTGCTGGATCGGGGTGAGGGTGGTCAGTACGCGGATCGCGGTGGTCTTACCGGCCCCGTTGGGCCCGAGCAGGCCGACCGTCTCGCCCGGTCGGACCAGCAGGTCCAGCCCGTCCACCGCGGTGAACTTGCCGTAGCGATGGGTGAGCCCGCGACAGTCGATGGCCGCAGCGGTCATGGGTTGTCCTCCTGCAGGATCCGGGTGAGCTCGGTGAGGACGTTCAGTCCGGCGGTGAGTGCGGCGATCTGGTCGTCGTCGAGTCGGTCCAGCGCCCCGGCCAGTGCGGTGCGCCTGGCCTCGCGGGACCGGTCGGCGATCTGCTGCGCGGCGGGAGTGAGCCGCAACCGGCCCACCCGACGGTCGCTGCTGTCCACCGAACGGATCAGCAGGTCGTCGGCGGCGAGTCGGGAGACCAACGTGGAGGCGGTGTTGGCGGCCAGGCAGAGTTCGGCGGCCGCATCGCGCACCGACACCCCGGGGCGGCGGCCGACGAGTCGCAACAGCTCGGTCTGTGACTGGGTCAGACCGTCGTGGTCGAATCCGCCGGCCGTGCCTTTCGTGGATCGGCGCAGCTGGCGACGGAATCGTCCGACCACGCCGAACAGTTCGCCGGCCAGATCGGTGCGGGTGCGCATGGCCCACACATTACCTCTGTTACAGAGCTATCTGCAGGCGCGCTGATGAGCGGGCCGGCCGGTCGATCCGACTCGCCGATTTCCCCGCAACTCTCCCCTCGGGGTAGGGTTGGTGAAGCGGGCGCGAACAGTGTTTCCGTCCAACACATCTGGCGCAACGTGGCGCACCACATCACCAGCTTTTCGAGGAGCCCTCGTGCCCATCACCCCTGCGCGGGAACAGTCTGTACTGGCCGCACTGCGCTCACCACGACGGCTGCGCACCGAGGTCCTCGCCGGCCTGGTGGTGGCGTTGGCGTTGATTCCCGAGGCCATCTCCTTCTCCATCATCGCCGGCGTCGACCCCCGCGTCGGACTGTTCGCCTCGTTCACCATGGCGGTCACCATCGCCCTGGTCGGAGGCCGGCCGGCGATGATCAGCGCCGCGACGGGAGCTGTCGCGCTGGTGGTCGCGCCCTTGGTGCGCAGCCACGGATTGGATCACCTCATCGCGGCGGTGCTGCTGGCAGGTGTCATCCAGGTGATCCTCGGCGGCTTGGGGGTGGCCCGTCTGATGCGGTTCATCCCGCGCAGCGTCATGGTCGGATTCGTCAACGCGCTGGCCATCCTGATCTTTGTCTCCCAGGTGCCGCACCTGCTCGGTGTTCCGTGGCTGGTGTATCCGATGGTCGCGGTCGGGATGTTGCTGATGATCCTGCTGCCCAGGATCACCACCGCGATCCCCGCCCCACTGGTGGCGATCGTCGTGCTGACCGCTGCCACGATCGGATCGGGCTGGTCGGTGCCGAACGTCGGCGACGAGGGGCAGCTTCCTTCCAGCCTGCCGTCGCTGCTGATTCCGCAGGTGCCGTGGACCTGGCAGACATTGGGGGTGATCGCGCCCTATGCGTTGACCATGGCGGTCGTGGGTCTGCTGGAGTCGCTCATGACGGCCAAACTCGTCGACGACATCACCGACACGCCCTCGAACAAGTCGCGTGAGGCAATCGGTCAGGGGGTGGCCAATGTGGTCACCGGTCTGTTCGGTGGCATGGGCGGTTGCGCGATGATCGGCCAGACCATGATCAACGTCAAGGTCTCGGGTGCCCGTACCCGGATCTCCACCTTCCTGGCCGGCGCGTTCCTGCTTGCCCTCGTTGTCGGCCTCGGTGACCTGGTCGCGCAGATTCCGATGGCAGCCCTGGTAGCCGTGATGATCATGGTGTCGGTGGCCACTCTCGACTGGCACAGCGTGCACCCGAAGACGTTGCGTCGCATGCCCAAGAGCGAAACTGCCGTCATGCTGGCGACGGTCGCGGTCACGGTGGCCACCGACAATCTCGCCTATGGGGTCGGGGTCGGGACATTGACCGCCATGGTGTTGTTCGCCCGCCGCGTCGCACATCTGACCGAGGTCGTCGAGATGTCCGACCCCGATGCCGGGAGCGATGCGGACACCCGCGTCTACGCTGTCCGAGGCGAGCTCTTCTTCGCATCGAGCAACGACCTCATATACCAGTTCGACTACGAAGCCGACCCGCTGAACATCGTCATCGACATGAGTCAGGCGCACATCTGGGATGCCTCGACGGTGGCCACCTTGGATGCGATCACCACCAAGTACGCGGCCAAGGGTAAGAATGTCACCATCATCGGGATGAACGACAACAGTGCGCAGCGCCATGCCCGTCTCAGTGGTCGCATGGAGTCCGCCCACTAGGGTGCGTACCGTGGGCGAGCTTTTGCAGATCGGTGATGTCGCTGCCCGAACCGAGTTGTCCATCAAGACGATCCGACATTACGACGAGGTCGGTCTGGTGACCCCCTCGGCGCGTTCGGCCGGTGGTTTCCGGCTCTACACCGCCCGAGATATCGATCGCCTGCTGTCGATTCGGCGGATGAAGCCGCTGGGCTTCACACTTGAGGAGATGCGTGAGCTGCTCGACGCCCTCGACGTGATCGGTGACGTGTCGTCGGACCCCGAGCGGCAGGTCCATGCCAGACGCCACCTGGCCGACTGTCATGAGCGTGCCCGGCAGGCGTCCGCGAAGTTGGCCCGGAACCTGGCCTATGCCGAAGAACTGATCGGACAACTGTCGGACTACGGCACCGCGGACCCTACTCGGTGACCTCGACGCCGCGCGCCCGTAGCAGGGTCACCGCCTCGGCGGTGGTGTCCGCGGCGACTCCCGCGCACAGCGGTAGCAGCACCCGCGTGCGCAACCCGGCGGCAGCGGCGTCCAGCGCGGTCGCGCGCACGCAGTAGTCGGTGGCGATGCCCACCACGTCCACGGCGTCCACACCGCGGCGGGCCAGCCAATCGGTCAGCGAGGTGCCATCGGCATCGGTGCCCTCGAAACCGCTGTAGGCGGCCGAGAACTCACCCTTGGTGAACACTGCCTCGACCGCGGCGGGGTCGAGATTCTCGTGGAAGTCCACCCCGGAGGTGCCGACCACGCAGTGCCGCGGCCAGGACACCCGGTAGTCCGGGGTATCGGAGAAATGCTCACCGGGATCGATGTGGAAATCCATGGTCGCGACCACATGGTCGTAATCGTGACCGGTGAGCAGGCCGGTGATCGCACCGGCGACGGCGGCACCACCTTCGACGGCCAACGATCCGCCCTCACAGAAATCCTTCTGCACATCCACCACGATCAGCGCACGCATGCAGACAACCGTACTGCTCAGCCACCGAAGAGCAGATAGAGCCCGAGGAACGTGTAGCCCACCATGACCAGCATCATCGCCAACTGCCCGGTCATCTGATGCCCCTTGGGCAGTACCCGCAGCGCGCGGTCGTGCGCGGCCACCACCCCCGCCACATGCCCGAGCAGCACGAAGCCCACCTTGAGCGATGCCAGCAGTGACGGGTGCATGGACAGCAGGTAATAAACCTGCGCGTCCTGCAGCCCGAGGAGCGCGTGCACCGTCTGCTGACCCTTCTCGATCAGATAGGTCAGGTAGTGGGCGAACACGTATCCGATCACGATCGGTATCAGCGAGTGCGCCATCAAACCCGGCAGTTGCCTGCGCCGCGCGCGGTCCACACCACCGGTGGCCGCGGCCGCCAGACTGAACGTCACGCCGACGGTGACGACGAAGACCGCCAGCCCGGCCGTCTTGACGGCGCTGGCTCCCCATTGTCCGTCGGCGTGCGCGTCGACGAAGTTGCGCCATCCCGGGATGGCCGAGAAGCTGTCGAAGGCCGTGGAGCCCAGCAGAACCGCCAGCACGGCGACGATGCCCGGGCGGACCGGTAGCGACAGCAGTCGGTCGAACGGGTTGCCGATGGCGATGCGGCCGTCCGGGTTGCGCCGCCACGGTGCGCACCGCGAGGCCACCATGCTGTACACCTCGAAGGGGTCGGCTCGCGCACACCAGCGCTGCCCGCACAAGAGCGCACCGACCATGGTGATCCCGAAGTACACCAGCAGCCAGATCTTCACCGCCGAAAGCGATCCGGGGTCGGGACTGGCCAGCTCCAGCCAGACGAAGGCGAACAACCCGGCCGCTGCCGGCCAGTAACCCAACCGGGGCGGGTAGGTGATGCGGGCGCCACGCACACCCAGCAGGCGTGTGACGGTGCGGGCCGGCGACAGCACCCGCCAGACGGGGCCGAACAGCGCCGACAACGCCACCAATCCGACCCACAGCAGCACGTAGAACACCCCGGGCAGGGCATTGCGGGAATCCTGCGGGCCGGTCACGGCCGCGACGGTGACCCAGACGGTGAACGCGATACCGGCACCGGCCAGCACCCAGCGGGTGATGGCCGAGTCGACCACGCGGGTCACGATGTCGGGCAGCGGACGTCCCGGAGCGTCGGCATCGAATCGCGGTGTGCGCCAAGCCAGTGCGACCAGGGCGAAGGTAAAGGTGAGTGTCCAGGCGGCGCCGATCAGCGCGTAGGTGAACGGGATGGGCAGGTCGGTCGAGCCGCCCAGCCCGTGCGCCAGTACGGTCACTGCACCGCGATGGTCGCGACGACCCGATGCGCCTCGTGCAGTTCCACGTCGACCCTTCCGGGCACCTCGACGGTGAACTGGAACGTCTGTGCCGGACCGGGTTTCACCTCGAAGGAGTGTTCGGGGGTGGCGTGGACGTGCAGTTCGTCGGGTGTGTCGCTGGTGACCCGGATCAGTATAGGCTCACCGACACGGGCCCGCAGCTGCTGATTGGTCGGGGTGACCTGACCGCCGGCGATGGTGACCTCGAGCAGCACCTGCTCCGGTGCCGCCTGCTGGTCGGTCAGGGTCG
The DNA here is from genome assembly GCF_000416385.1 of Mycobacterium sp. VKM Ac-1816D. NCBI lineage: Bacteria > Bacillati > Actinomycetota > Actinomycetes > Mycobacteriales > Mycobacteriaceae > Mycobacterium > Mycobacterium sp. VKM Ac-1816D. The sequence continues at coordinate 34,311 of NZ_AOHQ01000105.1, read as the reverse complement.
GGACCGCGGACGCGGCGGGCTGGGCCGGCTCCTCGGGACGGTCGGGTGGCCGGCTGCTGCAACCCGCCGATACCAGTGCCGCGGTGGCCAATACGATCAATGACCGCACACTACGTCCTCTCCTCGTCGGTGTCTTCGTCGTCGTCGGGGGTGCGCCGGTCCCGGATCGCCACATAGGCGACGACGCCCGCGACCACGACCGCTGGCGCAAAAGCCGGCAGCGCCAACAGCAGTGAATGGTCGGCCAGATAGGTCATCGACGTGTTCAGTGTTGTGGCACCGGATGTTTGGGTGTCGATTCGGTGTCCACCCGCATCTCCCGGTCGTTGATCCGGCCCGCACCCCAGCTCAATGCCGCGATGAGGATGAGCGAGCACAACAGGACCACCAGGGAGGCCGCGGTGAACAGCCAGCTCGGCACCTCCAGGTTGCGTTCGCGCTGCAGGATCTCGATCTCCTGGACGAACGGCCGATCGATCGACCGCTCGGCGGGCAGTTCGGTGGCACCGATACCCGGATCGGCGGGCAGGAACACGGGCACGGCGGCCATGGTCCGGCCGTCCTGGACGCGGACCAGCGTTTTCCAGGTGCCCCACACCGGCATCGGGCGGGTGGTGCGGTAGTGCCCTGGCCCGAGCCGCTCCAGGTGATCGACCACCAGTCCGCGCTCGTTGTCCAGTCCGCCCTGCCAGGACAGCATCGAGACCCATTCGGGGTCCTCGCTGATCAGATCGGCGGGGGTGACGCGGATATCGGCGCTGACCAGCCGCTGGCCGGCGGGGCTGGGAAGTTCGGTCAGGGTGATCTGCGCGCTGGCGTTCTGCGGCACCGAGATGTTCAACCCGTTGCCCACGGCAGCGCCGATGGTCAGCACGGTCGCCACGATGATGCCGATGCTCACCGCGCGTTTGGGCAGCGGTCGCCCGGTGAGCACGATGCCCAGCAGCGCGCCGCACATGCCCATCAAAATGGCGACGGGCGCGGCGGTGAGCACGGTCTCGATCCACATCGAGGAGGGCCACGGATACATGAAGACGGCGTCGATCCAGAAGGACTCCAGCCACAACCCGACGGTCCCGATGGCGGCACCGGCCACCGCGCCGAACACGATGGGGCGCTTGATCAACGGAGTGAGCGCCAACAGCTCGACCACCAGGGCCGGGCCGAGGTAGAGCGCGAACCAGCTGTAGGGCGCCCCGAGCACCGGGCCGACGGCCACGGCGACGATGCCGCGGATCAGTAGGGCGAACAGCACGGCGGCGATGGCCGCGCCGCGGCCCATGGTGATCCGCGCGGCGATGAGCGTCAGCGCGGCCGCCGCGGCGACCAGCATGGGGTGCAGGACCAGCCGGAACTGCTCGATGCCGAAGTCGTATTCGACGGGGAAGACCGACATGCCGATGACCAGCCCGCCGAAGGCAAAGTAGCGCAGGACCGTCGGCAGCGAGCTGTCGTCGGCCGCGGTCCCCGAGGCGAGCCGACCCTCGTGTTCGAGCAGCAGCACGGCGACCAGGGACAGGCCCGCCCCGCCGATCAGCATCAGATGCGTCGGCCCCCACAGCGTGACGTCCTGGCCGAAGATGCGGTGCCACACGTCATCGAGCGGGAAGCCGATGAGCGCGTACAGACCGCAGGCGGCCATCAGGATTCCGCCGACGGGGGCGTACCAGGTCCTGGTGATCTTGATGGCCGCGGGCCCGGGCTTCTCGTGGGGCAGGATGATCGCCATCGAACCGGCGATGAACAGCAGGAACAGTCCGACCAGGATGAAGTAGTGCGCCGGGTTGGCCAGCGGGCCGGAATCGCGGCCCTTGCCGATGTGCAGGCTGACATCCCAGATGAAGCCGAACATGGCGCAGATGATCGTCGAGGTGAACAGCAGTGTCGGCAGGGCCACCCAGGCGGGCCGGTTCATCTTGGCGCCGACCTTGTCGCCGAGGTTGCCCAGCCAGGTGATCCGCCGGGTGCGGTGCAGGATGCCGATCCACAGCAGCCCCGCGGTGATGATGGCGGTCGCGATCGAGATACCGATGATCTGGTCCAGCGCGGCGCCACCACCCTCGGTGGCCTCCACTGCCAAGACTGACAACGTGCCTGCCATCTGCACCCCCGTTTGAGTCGCCGTCGACGTTCTTACCGGCCGGTAATGTTGCCAGAATCGGTTATCCGAAACCAGGGGTACCGGGTCACGATTAGCCTCGGTGCCGATGAAGCTCGCCGGTTATCGCCTACGGCAACGCGACGGCATCAGCTGCGGCCCCACCGTCGCGGTGGTCGCCGCCGCGTTGCTGGACGAGGGTTACCGGTCGCGGCTGCAGACGGGTCCCGGGTGGTTCGGCACCGAACAGGACATGGTGCATCGACTGGTGAACCGGGTGTGGCCGCCGCCATCGCCGACCGCTGCGCAGTGCCTTGTCGCTGGCGGGTCGCCCGCGGTCTGCTGCCCGGGCGGGTGGATGCGATCGCGGATGTGTTGGACGCCGTGCGTGCCGGCGCCCCGGTGCCGATGCTGATCGGGCAGGTCATCCCGCGGCACTGGGTCCTGATCGTGTCGGTGACCGGAGAACGGTTGCGCTGTTTCGATCCGGCGTCCGGCGAACTGCGCGAGGTCACCGTCTCGGCTGTCCGGCAAGCGCAACTGGAGGGGCTCGGATTCGGCAGACCGTTCGCTTTCGTGCTACCGATCCGACCCGGGCCGCGTTGCGCCCCCCAGCGGGTCGAACTATAGTCTGGACACATGTCCAGCATGCCTGCGCCGCAGTTCAGCGGATTGAGCTGACGTGCGTATCGCTCTTCTCTCCTACCGCAGCAAGACCCATTGCGGTGGGCAGGGCGTCTACGTCAGGTACCTGTCCCAAGGCCTTGCCGAGCTCGGCCACCAGGTCGAGGTGTTCTCCGGTCAGCCCTATCCGGAGGGCCTCGACCCGCGGGTCCGGCTCACCAAGGTGCCCAGCCTGGACCTCTACCGCGAGCCCGACCCGTTCCGGGTTCCGCACCCGCGTGAGATCCGCGATCACATCGACCTGCTCGAACTGCTGACCATGTGGACGGCCGGATTCCCCGAGCCCAAGACGTTCTGTATGCGGGTCAAGCGGATCATGGCCGAGCGCGGCGACGAGTTCGATGTCGTGCACGACAACCAGAGCCTGGGATCGGCGCTGCTGGGCATCGCGAACATGGGATTGCCTGTCGTCGCCACGGTGCATCACCCGATCACCAGGGACCGGGTCTTGGAGGTGGCCGCCGCCACGTGGTGGCGCAAGCCGTTGGTCCGGCGGTGGTACGCCTTTGCCGAGACGCAGAAGAAGGTCGCGCGCGCCATCCCCGAACTGCTGACGGTCTCCTCGACGTCGGCGGCCGATATCGCCGAGGATTTCGGGGTGAGCGCCGACCAGCTGCACGTGGTGCCGCTGGGCGTGGACACCGATCTGTTCACGCCGTCGCCGACGCGGGTTCCCGGGCGCATCATCGCGATTGCCAGCGCCGACGTACCGCTCAAGGGCGTCGGGAATCTGTTGCATGCGGTGGCCCGCCTGCGCGCCCATCACAACCTCGATGTGCAGCTGGTGTCCAAGCTCGAGCCCAACGGTCCGACCGAGAAGCTCATCGCCGAACTGGGCATCTCCGATATCGTGCACATCTCCAGCGGATTGTCCGACGAGGATCTTGCCGGCTTGTTGGCTTCTGCCGAGATCGCTTGTATCCCTTCGTTGTACGAAGGTTTCTCGCTACCCGCCGTCGAGGCGATGGCCAGCGGTACCCCGATCGTCGCCAGCCGGGCGGGCGCGCTGCCCGAGGTGCTGGGAGCCGAAGGCGAGTGCGCCAGGTTGGTCCCGCCCGCCGATGTCGATCAATTGACCACCGTGCTCGGGGAACTGCTCGATTCGCCTGCCGAGCGGCAGCGCCTCGGCGCGGCCGGCCGGCGCCGGGCCGTCGAGGTGTTCAGCTGGGAATCCGTTGCGGCACAGACCGTCGCGGTGTACGAGCGCGCCGCCCAGAGAACTCAGAAAGGACGCACTGCGTGCTGACCGTCGATTTCGACAGACTAGGTATCGGCCCGGGGACATCGGTCATCGATGTCGGTTGTGGGGCCGGGCGGCATTCCTTCGAGGCCTACCGGCGTGGTGCGGACGTCGTCGCCTTCGACCAGAGCGTCGAGGATCTCAATGACGTCGACGCGATCTTAACCGCGATGAAGGAGCAGGGTGAGGCTCCGGCCTCGGCACGTGCCGAGGCCGTCAAGGGTGATGCGCTCGACCTGCCCTACGCCGACGGAACCTTCGACTGTGTGATCGCCTCGGAGATCCTGGAGCATGTACCCGCAGACGACGCGGCCATCGCCGAGCTGGTCCGGGTCCTCAAACCCGGCGGCGCGCTGGCGGTCACGGTGCCGCGCTGGCTCCCGGAAAAGGTCTGCTGGATGCTCTCTGACGAGTATCACGCCAACGAGGGCGGCCACATCCGCATCTACAAGGCCGACGAGTTGCGCGACAAGATCACCGGCCGCGGAATGCATTTCACGCACAGCGAGCATGCGCATTCGCTGCACTCGCCGTTCTGGTGGCTCAAATGTGCTGTCGGCGTGGACAAGCCGGATCACCCGGTGGTGACCGCTTATCACAAGCTGCTGGTGTGGGACATGATGAGCCGGCCGTGGGTCACCAAGCAGGCCGAGGCCGCGTTGAATCCGCTGATCGGTAAGAGCGTCGCCCTCTATTTCCGCAAGCCAACGGTCTGAGATGACCGCCCACGAGATCCCCGGTGTCGCCGGTGTTCTGACACCCGAGCAGTGCCTCCAGACGGCGGTCTCCATCGCCGACACCCAGGAGTCCTCGGGCGCCATTCCGTGGTCCGTGGGCGGACACACCGATCCCTGGGATCACGTCGAGAACGCGATGGCGCTGACGGTGGCCGGGCTGCTGGAGCCGGCGCGGGCCGCCTTCGAGTGGAGCCGGACGGCCCAGCGACCGGACGGATCCTGGCCGATCCAGCTGCGTAACGGCGTCATCGAGGACGCCAACACCGACAGCAACTTCTGCGCCTATATCGCGACCGGTGTGTGGCACCACGTGTTGATCACCGGTGACCGCCGCTTCGCCGAGCTGATGTGGCCGACGGTGTCCCGCGCGATCGACCTGGTGCTGACGATGCAGCTTCCCGGTGGGGAGATCGGTTGGGCCAGAAGCGATGCCGGTCTGATCGAGGAGGCGCTGCTGACCGGCTGTGCGAGCATCTTCCACAGCATCCGGTGTGCGCTGGCGCTGGCCAACTATCTGGACGATCCGCAACCGGAGTGGGAGGTTGCGCTCGGCCAGCTGGGCCATGCCATCGCCGAGCACCCGGAGTCGTTCAACGCCAAGGACTCTCACGCGATGGAGTGGTACTACCCAGTGCTCGGCGGTGCGTTGCGCGGGCATACCGCACGGGCCCGTATCGAGGCGCGGTGGGACGATTTCGTGGTCGAGGACCTCGGCATCCGCTGTGTGGACCATCGGCCATGGGTCACCGGCGCCGAAACCTGCGAGCTGGTGCTGACGTTGGACGCCATCGGTGATCGCGCCAGGGCTCGCGAACAGTTCGCCGCGATGCAGCACCTGCGCGAAGGCGACGGTTCTTACTGGACAGGACTGGTGTTCGCCGACGGGAAGCGTTGGCCGGAGGAGCGGACCACCTGGACGGGCGCGGCGATGATCCTGGCCGCCGATGCGCTGTCGAGTACCACCCCGGCCGCCGGTATCTTTCGGACCGACCTTCCGCGCGGGCTGGAGAGCGAATTCGACTGTGCCTGCGCCACATCCGGTCCGGCGGGGCGTTAGCGACGCTCCAGCAGCCGCAGTGAGCCGGTGACCGAGACCTCGGTGAAATCACCGGAATCGATGGCACGCCGGTAGATGTGGTACGGCGCCTGTCCGCCGTCGTTCGGGTCGGGGAACACGTCGTGGATCACCAGGGCGCCGCCGGATGCCACCCACTTGGCCCACCCGTCGTAGTCGCGCTGAGCGGCCTCCTCGGTGTGACCGCCGTCGATGAACAGGAATTGCACCGGCGTCGCCCAGACCTTGGCGACCACAGGCGATTTCCCGACGACGGCCACCACGTGCTCGTCAAGGCCCGCCAGGTCGAGGGTGTGCCGTGCGGTGGGCAGGGTGTCGAATCGGCCGGTGACGGGGTCGACCAGGCTGGTGTCGTGATACTCCCACCCCGGCTGGTGTTCCTCGGACCCGTGGTGGTGGTCGACGGTGTAGATGATGCTGCCGGTCTGCACGGCGGCCGCCCCGAGCAGCACCGTCGACTTCCCGCAGTACGTGCCGATCTCGACGCCGACGCCGCCGGCCAGGTAGCGCACCGCCGCGTCGTAGAGCGCGCGCCCCTCGTCGGCCGGCAGGAAGCCGGTGACCTGCTCGGCGAACGCGAAGAGCCGGGCGGTTTCGGGCGGCAGGTCGGTCTGCGCGGTGCTCATGGCAGACAACCTACCGTTGCTGGTGGGCCGGGGTTGCAGTAGTGTCTGGACACGTGTCCGATGCGACCCTGGAGTCGACGCGCCGTCGGTTGAGCGCCAAGCAGGCCGACACCGTCGATCGCCTCGGCAGGGCGGCCTTGGATCTGCTGGCCCGGGATGGTTTCGCGGCATTGACCGTGCGTCGGGTGGCCGCAGCGGCCGGCGTCGGTGCCGCGACGGCCTATACCTATTTCTCCTCGAAGGAACACCTTGTCGCCGAGGTGTTCTGGCGTCGGCTCGCCGAATCGCCGCTGGCCGCCCACGAGTCCGAGGATCCGGCGACCAGGGTGCTGGAGGTGCTGGAACACATTTCCGCGCTGGTGGCCGGCGAGCCGGAATTCGCGGGCGCGGTGACCAACGCGCTGCTCGGTAAGGATCCCGATGTCGACGCGCTGCGGGGGCGCATCGGCGCCGATATCCGAGGCCGCCTCGTGGCGGCACTGGGGGCGGCGGTCGATGCCGATGTCATCGAGGCGCTCGAGTTGCTCTACACCGGAACGCTGGTGTGGGCGGGCATGGGCTACGAGGGCTATCCGGAGATCTCGCTGCGGCTACTGAAATCGGCGCGGCTGATCTTGCGTTGATCCGCGCCGAGGATCGCCGCCGCCGCGGTGATGGCCGGCGCCAGGATGCGCTGTACCGGTGCGCCGTCCTCGACGGTCAGGGCGGTGAGCTCGCGGAGCCCGCCGAGCAGGATCACCGCGAGTTCCCGGCTCACCGGTGCGATGTCCGCGCGCTGGAAGCCCGGACTGCTGGTCAAGTCGACGAGCATTTCGGTCAGTCCGCTCATCGCCGAACGCTGTACGGTGCGCACCGTCGCGCCGAGGGCGGGCAGTTCCCTGATCCAGCTCAGCATGATCGCCGGCCCGGCGTCGATGTGCGCGACATAGGCCGAGGCGGCCTGCTCGATCTGGTCCTGCCATGGTGCCTGCGGATCCACGGCGGCGCGGATCTCGGCGATCAGTGTCTCGTGATCGGCGCGCAGCAGCTCGAGGAAGCACTGTTCCTTGTCGGTGAACTCGGCGTAGAAGGTGCGCTTGGAGGTGCGTGCATGGCGCACGATATCGGCCACCGTGGTGGTGCGATAGCCGCGTTCGGCGATCGAGGCGGCCAGCCCGTCGAGCAGACGAACCCGAAACGACGTGTCGTCGCCCATCAACCCTCCTCGTCGAACGGGTCTTGCCGGGGCCGGTACCGAGGAGTACCGTAGCCGACATCCCGTGGTACACCGCAGTACCACCTACCGGTCTGGAGTGTGGTCATGAGCGAAGCGACCGTCGAACGTATCGATACCCCCGCCATCAACCTGCCTCCTGGCCCGACCTTCAACCGAGCGGTGCTCGGCATCGGCTTTGCGCTGTTCCGCCGTCCGGTGGTCGCGCGTCTGGCCAGTCGGTACGGGTCTGCCTTCAGTATGCAGCTGCCGGTCTTCGGCCCGACGGTGATCGTCACCGACTCGCAGTTGGCCAAGCAGTTGTTCACGGCCAGCCCGGAGGATGTCGGCAACATCCAACCCAATCTGTCGCGCATCCTCGGCGCGGGTTCGGTCTTCGCGCTCGACCGTGCCGAGCACCGACGTCGCCGCAAGCTGCTCACCCCGCCGTTCCACGGCAAGAGCATCAAGAACTACGAACGCATCTTCGAGGAAGAGACGCTGCGCGAGTCGGCGAATTGGCCTATCGGGCAGGAGTTCCCGATTCTCGAACCGATGATGCGGATAACCCTCAACGCGATCCTGCGCGCGGTGTTCGGTGCCGACGGAGCTCATCTCGACGAACTGCGCCGGATCATCCCGCCGTGGGTGACGCTGGGCTCGCGGTGCGCGACCCTGCCCACTCCGAAGCGGGACTACGGACGCTGGCATCCCTGGAGCCGGTTGGCCGAGTATCGCCGCCGCTACGACGAGGTGGTCGGCAGGCTCATCGACGAGGTCGCGGCCGATCCGCGCCTCGACGAGCGCGATGACGTGCTGGCCCTGTTGCTGCGCAGCAGTTATGAGGACGGCACCGCGATGTCGCGACAGGACATCGCCGACGAACTGCTGACCCTGCTGGCGGCCGGTCACGAGACCACGGCCTCGACCATGGGGTGGGTGTTCGAGCGGATCAGCAGGCATCCCGATGTACTGAGCAGGCTGGTCGAGGAGGCGCAGGGAGATGACACCGCCAATGAGTACCGCCAAGCCGTCATCCTGGAGACCCAGCGGGTGCGCACCGTCATCGACTTCTCGGGACGGCATGTGTATTCGCCGACCTTCGAACTAGGCGAGTGGGTCATCCCGCGCGGACATTCGATCGTGGTGAGTCTGTCGCAGCTGCACGAGCGTGAGTTCGACAACGCCGATCGATTCGATCCACAGCGGTTCGTGGGCAACCGTCCGCCGCTGGCCTGGGTGCCCTACGGCGGCGGGACCCGGCGCTGCGTCGGTGCCGTGTTCGCGAATGTGGAGATGGATATCGTCCTGCGAACGGTGTTGCGGCACTTCACCCTTGCCACCACCACCGCGCCGGGGGAGAAGGTGCACTCACGTGGAGTGGCCTTCACCCCCAAGCGCGGTGGGCGCGTGGTGCTACACGCCCGGTGAATCAGACCTCCGCGCGCTTGGGTAACTTCCAGCCCGGGCGCGGGAAGTGGCAGGTGTACCCGGTCGGGTAGCGCACCAGGTAGTCCTGATGCTCGGGCTCGGCCTCCCAGAAGGGAGCCTCCGGTACCACCTCGGTGACGACCTTTCCGGGCCAGAGGCCGGAGGCGTCGACATCGGCGATGGTGTCCAGCGCGATCGACTTCTGCTCGTCATCGACATAGAAGATCGCCGACCGGTAGCTGGTGCCGACATCGTTGCCCTGACGGTTCTTCGTCGACGGGTCGTGGATCTGGAAGAAGAACTCCAGCAGTGCCCGGTAGTCGGTCTCGGCGGGGTCGTAGATGATCTCGATCGCCTCGGCATGGCCCGGGTGGTTGCGGTAGGTGGCGTGCTCGTTCTCGCCGCCGGTGTAGCCCACCCGCGTCGACACGACCCCCGGCTGCTTACGAATCAGATCCTGCATGCCCCAGAAGCAGCCGCCGGCCAGAATGGCCTTCTGGAAGTCGCTCATGCGCTATCACTCCTTTGCTTCGGTTCACCATCCATTGTGCTCCGCCGTTACGGTGGAACCCATGCGTAGAGCTGTAACAACAGCGCTCGTCGGTCTAATCCACGCCGGCTGCCTGCTCGCGGCGGGTTTTCCGGTCGCCTCGGCCAGTCCTGCGGACGTCCCGCCTGAGGTCCCTGCCGACCCGGACCGGGTCGTGTTCGCCGATAATCCGCAGATCCTGAACCCACACGCGGCGGTGGTGGAGTCGTGGAGCCGCAGCGATGACGGATTGCTGCTGAACTTCGTCTCCGGCGCGCAAGACTGCTTCGGCGTCCACGTCCTGGTCGACGAGACGCCGGAGGCCGTCACCGTCGACCTCAACGGCGGTATGCCGCCCTCGTCGATCGGCCGGATGTGCATCGCGCAGGCCGTGCCGGGCAGTGTCGAGGTCCGCCTCGACGAACCGCTGGGTGACCGGGTGGTGCTGGCCGTTGCCAGAAATCTCGACAAACCCAGCTAGAACGTGTTCTAGTTTGTGGTGTGACGCCATTCACCCGTGACGAATTGGCCGAGGCCTACACCACCTTCGAGAAGACCGTGGCTCGGGCCGCGACCACCAGGGACTGGGACCCGTGGGTGGACCAGTACACCCCCGATGTCGAGTACGTGGAGCACGCCGCAGGCACGATGCGCGGCCGGGAACAGGTGCGGCCGTGGATCTGGAAGACGATGGAGACCTTCCCGGGTAACCACATGACCGCCTTTCCGTCGCTGTGGTCGGTGATCGACGAGGGCACCGCGCGAGTCATCTGCGAACTCGACAATCCCATGCGTGATCCCGGGGACGGCACCATCATCAGCGCCACCAACATCTCGATTCTCACCTATGCCGGTGATGGTCTGTGGCGCCGGCAGGAAGACATCTACAACCCGCTCCGGTTTGTCTCCGCGGCCATGAAGTGGTGCAAGAAGGCGCAACAACTCGGGACCATCGACGATGAGGCCGCCGAATGGATGAAGGGTATGGCGCGATGACGGAGACGTCCCCCGTTCTGGTGATCGGCGCGAACGGCTATCTCGGCTCGCATCTGACCCGACAGCTGGTGGCCGACGGCCACGATGTGCGGGTGATGGTGCGTGCGGGCGCCAACACCGTCGGTATCGACGACCTGGATGTGCAGCGCTTCGTCGGAGACATCTGGGACAACGATGTGTTGCGCGCCGCGATGACCGGTGCGCAGACGGTCTACTACTGCGTGGTGGACACTCGGGGCTGGTTGCGTGATCCGTCGCCGCTGTTCCGCACCAATGTCGAGGGCACGCGCAACGTGCTGAACATCGCCGTCGAACCCGAGATTGCCTCCGGTTTGCAGAAGTTCGTGTTCACCAGCAGCTATGCCACGGTCGGGCGGCGTCGCGGACGGACCGCCACCGAGAATGACGTCATCGGCCGCCGGGGCCTCACCCCGTATGTGCAGTCGCGCGTGCAGGCCGAGAACCTGGTGCTGTCGTATGCCCGCGAGCGGGGGCTGCCCGCGGTGGCGATGTGCGTGTCGACGACCTACGGCGGCAAGGATTGGGGTCGCACCCCGCATGGAGCGATCATCGCGGGCGCGGCCTTCGGGAAATTGCCCTTCGTGATGAGCGGTATCGAGCTGGAGGCCGTCGGCGTCAACGATGCTGCGCGGGCGTTGATCCTGGCCGCCGAGAAGGGGCGCGTCGGCGAGCGATACCTGATCTCGGAGAAAATGATCAGCAATGCCGAGGTGGCCCGGATCGCCGCCACCGCAGCCGGTGTCGCACCGCCCGCGCGGTCGATCCCGTTGCCATTGACCTACGTGCTGGCCGCGCTGGGTACCGTCAAGGGGCGGCTGCGAAAGACCGACGAGAAGCTCTCGCTGGCCTCGTTGCGGCTGATGCGCGCCGAGGCGCCGGTCGACTGCACCAAGGCCCGCAGTGAACTCGGTTGGGAGCCAACGCCGGTGGAGGACTCCATCGCCGAGGCGGCTCGGTTCTGGGTAGAGCTGCGCAATTCGCGCAAGCGAACCTAGCCGGCGCGCCCTGGTCCTTCAGAAGGGTGGCGGGTGGGCGTCGATGGCCGCGCGGTTGTGTGCGCGTTCGTGGGCTATTCGGTAGGCCCGGTTTTGGGTGCGGGTGCGGGATCGTGTGGGGGCGGCCTGTTCTCGGCCCAGTGTCGGTGGTGGCATATCGGTGGTGCCGAGTTCTGCGGTGGGCGCCGCTAGCCGAGGGAAGAACAGCGCGCCTTCGGGTGTGGTCGTGTAGACCCGGCCGTTGGGGGCGGTGAGGGTGCCGTCGGGGTGTTGTTGGTCGGTCCAGCCGCTGGGCCCGCAGTGGAAGGTCTTGATCAGGTGGTGGATGCGGCAGTACAGCTTGGTGTTCGACGGATGGGTGGGCCCGGCCGGCCAGGGTGTGGTGTGGTCGATGTCGCAGCGCGCCACCGCCACGGTGCAGCCGGGCCAGCGGCAGGTCAGGTCGCGGCAGCCGACGAAATCGGCCAGCGCTCTGGATGGGTGATAGCCGGGTTCGCCACCCAGGTCGGCTGGGTCGGGGACGGGTCGGATCTGGGCCGCCGGTAGCAGGTCGGTCAGTTGGTTGGCGGTGATGGGCCCGTACCCGGGGATCAGCGCCGGTCGTGGTGTCTTCGCCGGACGCGGCGCGCTTGAGGGTGCAGCGGACTCTTCGGCCGGGCCGCCGCGTTCAGCCTGTGCGGCGGCCACCGTGTCGCGCTCGGCGAGCACGTGGATCACGAACTGACCCGTGGCCACCTTGTTGCCTGCTGCCGGGCAGTCTGGGCGTCCGCACTGGCACGCGATCCTGGCCGCCCGTAATGCCAGGGCGTCGAGGGCGTCGGCGCGGCGTTGGGCGTGGGTGCGCGGATCCTGCGGGCACACGGTGCGCGCCAACGCCTCGACAGTCTGGTCGAACACCGCACCCTTGGCGGCGTCGACGAGCCCGTAGATTTCGACCATCCCGTCCCCGACCGGGGCGACGGTCAGGTGGCGGCGCCGCCGAGTCTGCCGGGCCCGGCGGACCGTGACGGGGTCGATCTCGATGATCGTCCAGTCGATCAGTTCGGCGATCCGTTCATCCGACAGTGCGTTCCACGAGGGTGCGGCCGCGGCGAGCTGGGCATCGATGATGGCCGTGATGTCGGGATCGGTGATCAGTGCGCACCGGTGCAGGATGACTCGCAGCACCCGCAGATCCACCCCACCCCTGGCGAACACTTCGGCCAGCGCGGGCAGACGGGTGAGCAGGTCGCGGCCCTGGGTGATCAGCGTGCAGGCCCGGCCCCGGCTGATCCCGAGCTCCGCACCCAGTTCGGCGGCCACCAGTTCCCAGTCATCGACGATCAGATCCTGCAACCCGTGCCCGAGCTCGACCATCCGAGCCAACGCGAACCGGCCCGCCGCCACCACCTTCGCCGCCACCGCCACCCGTTCGACGTGCAGCTGAGCACGCGCGGCATCGAGGTGAACCCCCACCCCCGACCGTTCGCTCATACGCTCGATGGCGCCACCAGGGTATGACAACTCATGCGAGCCCGCGGGCGGGGTGGGGGCACCGGTACTCCGCGTCAGCCCTCGGTAGGCCCCCGGATGCCGAGGACAGGTTGTCGCGGACCGCCGAGATTGAAATCGGGACACCAGGGGGAGTGGCCGTCGTGATCGCGCCAGGCGACCTGCATCCCGCGAACGGGTCCGCCGTGGTAGGCCACCGCCCACCCCATGTGCACATCGGGTGCGCTCACCTCGACGAATTCGGCCACCACATCGTCCCCGAAGTCCATGGTGTCGCCGGGCAACGGCTCAGTCTCGTGCACCATGTAGTGAGCCGCTGCGTTCAACAGACCCAGGGAACGTTCCGGCGGCAGGCCGGTGATGAGTAGTTCCGGCAGCCCCGCATCGGCCAAGCCGATGGTGTACGCGAATGGTGGATCGGTCTCGACGTACTGCACGGCCCAGCCGGTCTTTCTCGCCGCGCGGCGCAGGACTTCCAGATAGTCGGCCCGGGTGGCTCCGGGATGATCGCATTGCCAGCACATGATGTGCCCCTTCCGTGAGTGCTTGGGCCCCACCATCCGCCTGACCACCGACAACGCGACTGGCAGAATCGTCAGGTGCCCACGATCAACGGTCAGGTATCGCACTGGTTCGACACGCTTCCGACGCCGCGCCCCGGACTGCCGGGTGATCGCGACGCCGATGTGTGCATCGTCGGCGCCGGATACACCGGATTGTGGACGGCCTATTACCTCAAGAGGGCCGACCCGTCCTTGCGGATCATCGTGCTCGAGGCACGGTTCGCCGGCTACGGTGCGTCCGGGCGAAATGGTGGCTGGCTGTCGGGCCTGGTTCCCGGGGACCGGAACAGGATGGCGAAAAGCCATGGCCGAGAGAAGGTTATCGCCTGGCAGCAGGCGCTGAACGACGCCGTCGACGAGGTGATCGCGGTCGCGGCCGCCGAGGGCATCGACGCCGGGGCCGTCAAGGGTGGGAATCTGGAAATCGCCCGCAATCCCGCGCAGGCCGCCCGGCTGTCCGCCGCCGTCGCCGAGGAACGCAGGTGGCTCAACGACGTCACCGAGCTGACCAAAGAGGAAGCGGCGCAACGGATCGCATTCGACGGAATGCTCTCGGCCTACCACACCCCGCACTGTGCGCGCATTCAACCGGCGGCGCTGGTTCGTGGCCTGGCCGACACCGTGGAACGCCTCGGTGTCGCACTCTACGAGCGGTCTCCTGTCCACGAGATCGTCCAGGGTCGCGCCGTCACGGTGAGCGGGACCGTGCGGGCCCCCATCGTGCTACGCGCCACCGAAGGATTCACCTCGGCGCTGCCGGGTCTGCACCGCCGCTGGCTGCCCATGAACAGTTCGATGATCGCCACCGAGCCCATCCCCGTCGCGTTGTGGGATGAGATCGGTTGGGGGGAAAGAGAGCTCGTCGGCGATACTGCGCACGGCTTCTTCTATGCCCAGCGCACCGTCGATGACCGAATCGCCATCGGCGGGCGCAGTGTGCCCTACCGGTTCGGTTCGCGCACCGACAATGACGGCCGGGTGCCCGCGCGGACCATCCGATCGCTGACCGAGGTGCTGCACTCGCTGCTGCCCCAGGTGCGTCAGGTTCCGATCGCCCACGGCTGGTGTGGGGTTCTGGCGGTACCGCGGGACTGGGAGGCCGGGGTGGCGCTGGATCGCGCGAGCGGCCTCGGCTGGGCGGGCGGCTATGTCGGGCATGGGGTGACGGCCACCAACCTGGCCGGGCGCACGCTGGCCGACCTGGTCCTCGGGCACCGCACCGAGCGCACCCAATTGCCGTGGGTCGGTCACCAGTCGCGCAACTGGGAACCAGAACCGTTGCGCTGGCTCGGGGTCCGTGGTCTCTACACCGCGTACAAGGTGGCCGATCGACACGAAGCGCGCAGCGGATCCGCGAAGACATCACCGATCGCGCGAGTGGCCGATCTGATCACCCGCAAACCCTAGGCTTCCGCGCGCTCCTTGAGGCGCTGCAGAGTGAGCCGGATGTGTTCGGCATTGGCGTTGTCACGGTCACTCACGCCGGTGGCGAGCCCGGCGAACTTCTTGAACCACCCGGCGCGCCGGTCCCAGACCGATTCGGTGACCGTGCACCCACCCTCGGTGGCGACGATGTCGTAGCGCCAGTGCGCGATCGGCAGCATCGCCGACTTCACGTCGAAGGCGAACGCGCTACCGGGATCGGCCGCGGTGACGGTGCAGGTGGTGCTCCACGACTTCGCACCGTTGCGGTTCCGGCCCCTGAACACCGCGCCGGGTGCGGCTGCGGACCCCTTCGTCCACGACATGGCGTGCACCTCCTCGGCCAAGGACGCCATCGTCGGTAGGTCGGTGATCAGCGAGTAGACCGCGGCGGGTTCGGCAGCGATGGTGACGGATGCTTGGACCGGTGCGCTCATGCAGCGAATGGTAACCGCCGGCCGGTGACGGGAATCACGGTCGCCACCGCTGTGTTGAAGTGGCCATGACAGCCCGGCAACCCCGGCAGCCCAATGCCGAGCATCCGATCACCATCACGCCCACCGGACGGCGGGTCACCGTCACCGTCGGCGATACCGTCGTGGCCCGTACCGATGACGCGCTGACCCTGCAGGAGGCCAGCTATCCGCCGGTCCAGTACGTCCCGCTGGCCGACGTCGATCCCGCCGTGCTCTCCGCCAGCGCGACGACCACCTACTGCCCGTACAAGGGCGACGCGAACTACTACAACGTCGGTGACGTGCCCGATGTCATCTGGAGCTATCGGCAGCCCTATCCCGCGGTCGCCGAGATCGCCGGCCGGGTCGCCTTCTACCCGGACAAGGCACGCGTGGAACTGTCCTAGATTGAGTGGCGTGCCGTCCGCCACGCTCAGGTTCGACGGGCCCGTCAGTCCCGGTCTGACGCTGGCCCCGTTGCGACGTGGCGGCGGCGACCCGTGCTATCAGATCGTCGGCACCGACATCTGGCGGACATCGCTGATGCGCACCGGCCCGGTCACTGCCCGCATCGCCAAGACCGCCGTCGACACGGTGGAGTGCGAAGCATGGGGAGCCGGGGCGGCCGAGTTCATCGACGGGCTGCCCGTATTGCTGGGCGTCGACGACGATGACGCCGGATTCATGCCCACCGACCCCACCATTGCGGCGGCGCGCCGGCGGGTGCCGCACCTGCGTCTGGGCCGCACCGGCCGGGTGCTGGAGGCCCTGATCCCGGCGATCATCGAACAGCGGGTATACGGCAAGGACGCATTCCGGGCCTGGCGCATACTGACCACGAAGTTCGGCGGCCCGGCCCCTGGTCCGGCGCCGACCGGTATGCGCGTCCCGCCGAGCGCGGAGGTGTGGCGGCGCATTCCGTCCTGGGAGTTCCAGCTGGCCAACGTGGACCCCGGCCGGGCCCGAACCGTCGTCGGGAGTGCGCAGCGCGGCGACGCGTTGGAACGGTTGACCGCCGAGAACGCGGTGCGCGGTCTGAGATCGCTGCCGGGCGTGGGGATATGGACCGCTGCCGAAACGGTGCAGCGCGCTTTCGGTGACGCCGACGAAATCTCGGTCGGTGATTACCATCTCGCCACCACGGTCGGACTGAGCCTGCTCGGCGTCCCGATCGACGACGCCGCGATGGTGGAGTTGCTCGAGCCGTTGCGGCCGCATCGTCAGCGCGCGGTGCGACTGCTCTACGCCAGCGGGCTCGCGATCAACCCGCGCCGGGCACCGAGACAGGCCATTCCCAATCTGCGGGCGCTCTGATCGGCCGGTGATTACCGGGCGGCGCGGTTGGGTAAACGAGCGTCGGGCACGTCGATGCCGAAGACAAACACGACGTCACGCGAAGGAGCGACCATGACTGCGTTCACCATCCCTGGACTGACCGACAAGCAGGGAGCCGAGGTGGCCGAGCTGCTGCAGAAGCAGCTCAGCCGCTACAACGACCTGCACCTGACCCTCAAGCACGTGCACTGGAATGTCGTGGGGCCGAACTTCATCGGCGTGCACGAGATGATCGACCCGCAGGTCGACCTGGTGCGTGGGTATGCCGACGAAGTCGCCGAACGTATTGCGGCACTCGGTGCATCACCGCTCGGAACGCCGGGTGCGATCATCAATGATCGCAGCTGGGACGACTACTCGGTGAACCGCGACAAGGTCCAGGCCCATCTGGCCGCCCTGGACCTGGTCTACACCGGCATCATCGAGGACACCCGTAAGAACATCGAGCGTCTCGATGACATCGACCTGGTCTCCCAGGACATGCTCATCGGACATGCCGGCGAGCTGGAGAAGTTCCAGTGGTTCGTCCGTGCGCACCTGGAGAGTGCCGGCGGCACCCTGGTGCACGAAGGGAAGTCCACCGAGAAGGGTGCCGCCGACAAAGCCCGCTGACATCGGCTCCGCCGACAGGCCCGCTGACGTCGCTCAGCGCGCGTCGAGCTCGTCGTCTCGAACCGGACGATCGGCCAATTCCTCTGCGACACCGAACAACAGCGGATAGGCGACTCCGGCTATGGCCGCTCCCACCAGCGGGGCAAGCCAGAACAGCCAGAGTTGGCTGGGCGCTCCATCGGCGTTGAACAACGCGACGCCGGTGGAGCGCGCCGGGTTGACCGAGGTGTTCGAGATCGGAATGGAGATCAGGTGGATCAGGGTGAGCGTCAATCCGATTGCCAGCCCGGCAAACCCCTTCGGAGCGCGATCGTCGGTCGAACCGAGGATGACCAGCAGGAAGATGAAGGTCAGCACCACTTCGGTGATCAACACCGCCCATATCGAGTATCCGCCGGGTGAGTGCACGCCGTATCCGTTGGCGGCCATGTTCCCGGTGGGGCTCCAGTCCGGCGCCCCGCTGGCGATCGCGTAAATGATTGCACCGCCTGCGAACCCGCCTATCACCTGGACAATCCAGTACGGCAGCACCGCGCTCCACTCCACGCGCTTGGCCAGTGCCGCACCCAGTGTCACAGCGGGATTGAAGTGGCCGCCTGAAATGGTGCCGAAGGCGTACACGCCGGTGAGCACCGTGAGCCCGAACGCCAATGCGACACCGAGGAAGCCGATGCCGAGCGACACACCGTCGCCGGCGAGGAACTTGGCGGCGAACACAGCACTACCGCATCCGCCGAGCACAAGCCAGAAGGTGCCGATGAACTCGGCTGCGAGTCGATGTGTCATGGTGGGTGTGGACATGGCGGTTGTGGACATGGCGCCGCTCCTAGGTCGGGCAACAGCTGATTCGCCGAGAGTCCCACCGTGGGCGCGCCGTTCGGACCGGTTGAGACCCGATCGCTTCGCAATGGAGATGCGGCGCCGCTGAATCTCCACCGCCGCGTGACCTAGTCCCGGTACGCCGTCAGACGGGCCGTCAGGGCCAGTCGGCCATTGGCGTCGATGCCCTGGGCTTCGGCCACTCCGCTGCTCCGCCCGGCGTGCAGCGCAGTCCCGCGGTAATGAGCCTGCCCGCCGCCGATCAGCCGGCGCAGATAGTTGATCCGCAGTGACGCGGTGTGGAGTGGGGGCCGCGCCGGGTCGGTATTCAGTGCTGCGGCGGCCACCAGTTCCAGGCCGGCGGCCACGATTCCGCCGTGCACCGCGCCGAGGTGGTTGTTGATCGCCGGATGCGCATGCTGGCGGAGTACTCGCGCGTCGCCCGCCGCACCTCCGGCCTCGGCCACCTCGACGGCCAGCAGATCGCTCAGTTCGGTCGGCAGAATCGTGTCGGCGTCCGGCTCCGGGTGAGGCAGATTTGCATTGCCCGAAGCGGCTTCGATGTAGAAGGAACGTATGGTGGCATGGCCGATCGGCCGGCCGTCGTGCGTGAGGTCGCATACCGACAGCGACGTTCCGGCCGGGACGCCGAGCGTCCGACTGGTTGCCACGATCGGCGCAGCGTTGTCGGCAGTCAGCGTGTGGTGCGCGCCCGGGCAGAATTCGATTGTCAGTTCACTGGTTACCGTCCAACGGCCGTCGGGCCGCCGAGCGTGGTTGGGGTAGCCGGCGATGTGATCCACCAGGACGCCCAGCGCTGCCATGCTCGGTGCCCCGGTGAACGGATTGCGCCATGCGGCGACCGGTAGGGCTGCCGAATACGTGGTCGGTCCCTGCTCGACATCGTGGATGCCGAAACGGCCGGTCGGGGTGTTCAGTGGATATGACATCACCGTTCAGCTTCACCCCGCCGGACGCGGCCCGTACCACTGGGGGGTATCCGCGGGATTGTCTAAGAATCTGGCTAGTCTTTGAGCAAACTAATGACGCATAAAAAGTGCAGTTCAAAGCCTATTGTATTCTGTGTGGCAAACATTTTGACCGAGGGTGCCAAGAGTGACTGTCGGGCGGCGGTGGCGCGCGGCCGCGGGAGGTGTTGCGAAATAGATTGCCGGACAACGTTATCGGCCGATGTGTGGCGTGGCCGTGCAGGCGTAGAGAAAAGCGGGCCATATAGTCTAGTTAGGGCTGGCTAAGTTGGCATGCCTTGCGGTCTTTGTCATATCGTTTTGGCAACTTGTGGCGAGTGGGTAAAAGCCGTCGTTCAGTGCTGCACGAAGGCGCCGCGAACGCCAGGCCACTGGTAACTGCCGACAGTGGACGCCGATTCACGCAGGCATGAGAGTAAGGGTCAGGTGGATTACCGATGGGAAATGTGCCCAGCGGCCTCTACAACCCCGCATACGAGCACGACTCATGCGGCGTGGCCATGGTGGCCGATATGCACGGTCGCCGCAGCCGCGACATCGTCGACAAGGCGATCACCGCGCTGCTGAACCTGGAGCACCGCGGTGCCGCCGGGGCCGAGCCCAACACCGGTGACGGCGCGGGCATCCTCATCCAGGTTCCCGACGAGTTCCTGCGCGCGGTGATCAAAGAGCAGGGCCTGAGCTTCGAGCTCCCCGCCGAGGGCAGCTACGCCACCGGTATCGCCTTCCTCCCACAGTCCGCCCGCGACGCCAACCTGGCCTGCGAGGCCGTGCAGAAGATCGTCGAGGCCGAGGGGCTGCAGCTACTGGGCTGGCGCGACGTCCCGCACGACGATTCCTCGCTGGGCGCGCTCGCCCGCGACGCGATGCCGACGCTGCGACAGGTCTTCATCGCCGGTGCCTCCGGCATGGATCTGGAGCGCCGGGCCTACGTGATCCGCAAGCGCGCCGAGCACGAACTGGGCACCAAGGGGCCCGGTCAGGACGGCCCCGGGCGCGAAACCGTCTACTTCCCAAGCCTTTCCGGACAGACGTTCGTCTACAAGGGCATGCTGACCACGCCGCAGTTGCGCGCCTTCTATCTGGACCTGCAGGACGAGCGGCTGACCAGCGCACTGGGCATCGTGCACTCGCGGTTCTCGACCAACACCTTCCCGTCCTGGCCGCTGGCGCATCCGTTCCGCCGCGTCGCCCACAACGGTGAGATCAACACCGTCACCGGCAACGAGAACTGGATGAAGGCCCGTGAGGCGCTCATCCACACCGACGTTTTCGGATACCACAACGACCTGAACAAGATCTTCCCGGTCTGTACCCCCGGCGCATCGGACACCGCCCGTTTCGACGAGGTCCTCGAGCTGCTGCACCTGGGCGGGCGAAGCATCGCGCACGCGGTGCTGATGATGATCCCGGAGGCCTGGGAGCGCAATACCGAGATGGACCCCGCGCTGCGGGCGTTCTACCAGTACCACGGCTCGCTGATGGAACCGTGGGACGGCCCGGCATCGGTCTGCTTCACCGACGGCACCGTCATCGGCGCCGTGCTGGACCGCAACGGCCTGCGCCCCTCGCGCATCTGGGTGACCCAGGACGGCCTCGTCGTGATGGCCTCGGAGGCCGGCGTGCTGGACCTCGACCCGTCCACCGTCGTGCAGAAGATCCGGTTGCAGCCGGGTCGCATGTTCCTGGTCGACACCGCGCAGGGCCGCATCGTCTCCGACGAGGAGATCAAATCGCAGCTCGCCGCCGAGCATCCGTATCAGGAGTGGCTGGACGCCGGTCTCTTCCACGTCGACGATCTGCCGCCCGGTAAGTACGTCAAGATGCCGCACCACCGCGTGGTGCTGCGTCAGCAGGCGTTCGGCTACACCTACGAGGAGCTCAACCTGTTGGTGGCGCCGATGGCGCGCACCGGAGCCGAGGCGTTGGGCTCGATGGGCACCGACACCCCGATCGCCGTGTTGTCGCAGCGGCCGCGGATGCTCTACGACTACTTCCAGCAGCTGTTCGCCCAGGTGACCAACCCGCCACTGGACGCCATCCGCGAAGAGGTGGTGACCAGCCTGCAGGGCACCGTCGGCCCCGAGGGCGACCTGCTCAACCCGGACGAGAACTCATGCCGTCAGATCGTGCTGCCGCAGCCGATCCTGCGTAACGCCGATCTGTCCAAGCTCGTCGACGTCGACCCCGACCATGAGATCAACGGCCACCAGCACGGCATGCGTGCGGCCGTGGTGAGCTGCCTGTACCCCGTCGCCGATGGTGGTGCCGGTCTGCGCCGCGCGCTGGAGGACGTCCGCACCAAGGTCAGCCAGGCCATCCGCAATGGTGCCCGCATCATCGTGCTCTCCGACCGCGAATCCACCGAGTGGCTGGCTCCGATCCCGTCGTTGCTCTCGGTCGCCGCCGTGCACCATCACCTGGTCCGCGAGCGCACCCGCACGCAGGTCGGTCTGGTCGTCGAGTCCGGTGATGCCCGCGAGGTGCACCACATGGCGATGCTGTGTGGTTTCGGCGCCGCCGCGATCAACCCCTACATGGCCTTCGAGTCGATCGACGACATGATCGACCGTGGCGTCATCACCGGCCTGTCCAGCGACGCGGCCAAGGCCAACTATGTCAAGGCCGCCGGCAAGGGTGTGCTGAAGGTGATGTCGAAGATGGGCATCTCCACCCTGGCGTCCTACACCGGCGCCCAGCTGTTCCAGGCCATCGGTATCAACCAGCGGGTGCTCGACGAGTACTTCTCCGGGTTGCACTGTCCCACCGGCGGTATCGACCTCGACGATATCGCCGCCGATGTCGCGGCCCGCCACGAGCTGGCCTACCTGGACCGGCCCGACGAGTGGGCGCACCGTGAGCTCGAGGTCGGCGGTGAGTACCAGTGGCGCCGGGAGGGCGAGTATCACCTGTTCAACCCCGACACCGTGTTCAAGCTGCAGCATTCGACCCGCACCGGGCAGTACGAGGTGTTCAAGCAGTACACCAAGCTGGTCGATGACCAGAGCGAGCGGATGGCCTCGTTGCGCGGCCTGCTGAAGTTCAAAGAGGGTGTGCGCGAACCGGTGCCGCTCGACGAAGTCGAGCCGGCCAGTGAGATCGTCAAACGCTTCTCGACCGGTGCCATGAGCTATGGGTCCATCTCGGCAGAGGCGCACGAGACGCTGGCCATCGCCATGAACCGCCTCGGCGGACGCTCGAACTCCGGTGAGGGCGGCGAGAGCGTCGATCGCTTCGAACCCGACGAGAACGGTGACTGGCGGCGCAGCGCCATCAAGCAGGTGGCTTCGGGCCGGTTCGGCGTGACCAGCCACTACCTGACCAACTGCACCGATATCCAGATCAAGATGGCCCAGGGCGCCAAACCCGGTGAGGGCGGCCAACTCCCGGGTCACAAGGTGTACCCGTGGGTCGCCGAGGTGCGGCACTCCACACCGGGTGTCGGCCTGATCTCCCCGCCGCCGCACCACGACATCTACTCGATCGAGGATCTGGCGCAGCTGATCCACGATCTGAAGAACGCCAACCCGTCGGCGCGCATCCACGTCAAACTGGTCAGCGAGAACGGTGTCGGCACCGTAGCCGCGGGTGTCTCGAAGGCGCACGCCGACGTGGTGTTGATCTCCGGGCACGACGGCGGTACCGGTGCCACTCCGCTGACCTCGCAGAAGCATGCCGGCGCCCCCTGGGAGCTCGGACTTGCCGAGACGCAGCAGACCCTGCTGCTCAACGGTCTTCGCGATCGCATCGTCGTCCAGGTGGACGGTCAGCTCAAGACGGGTCGCGATGTCGTGATCGCCGCCCTGCTCGGCGGCGAGGAGTTCGGATTCGCCACCGCGCCGCTGGTGGTCTCGGGTTGCATCATGATGCGGGTGTGCCATCTGGACACCTGCCCGGTGGGTGTGGCCACCCAGAACCCGGTGCTGCGCCAGCGCTTCAACGGCAAGCCCGAGTTCGTGGAGAACTTCTTCATGTTCATCGCCGAAGAGGTTCGGGAACTGATGGCGCAGTTGGGTTTCCGCACCGTCAACGAGATGGTCGGCCAGGTAGGTGCGCTGGATACCACGGAGGCCGCCGCGCACTGGAAGGCGCACAAGCTCGACCTCGCGCCGGTGTTGCACGAGCCCGAGTCGGCGTTCATGAACCAGGACCTCTACTGCAGCTCGCGTCAGGATCATGGTCTGGACAAGGCGCTTGACCAGCAGCTGATCACCCAGTGCCGCGAGGCGCTGGATGCCGGCACGCCGGTGCGGTTCACGACAAAGATCGCCAACGTCAACCGGACCGTCGGCACCATGCTGGGCCACGAGGTCACCAAAGCCTATGGTGGCGAAGGACTTCCCGACGGCACCATCGACATCACCTTCGAGGGTTCGGCCGGTAACAGCTTCGGGGCGTTCGTCCCGCGCGGTATCACGCTGCGGGTGCACGGTGACGCCAACGACTATGTCGGCAAGGGTCTTTCCGGTGGCCGGATCGTGGTGCGTCCGCCGGGCAACGCGCCCAGTGACTATGTGGCCGAAGACAACATCATCGCGGGCAACGTGATCCTGTTCGGCGCGACCACCGGGCAGGCGTTCCTACGCGGTCAGGTCGGTGAGCGGTTCGCGGTGCGCAACTCGGGTGCCCACGCCGTCGTCGAGGGCGTCGGTGACCACGGTTGTGAGTACATGACCGGTGGCAAGGTCGTAATTCTCGGCCGCACCGGACGCAACTTCGCGGCAGGTATGTCCGGCGGTGTCGCGTATGTCTACGACCCGGACGGCCGGCTGCCCGGCAATGTGAACGGCGAGATGGTCGATCTGGACGACCTGAGCGCCGAGGACCTCGAGGTGTTGCAGGAGATGATCGTGGCGCATGTCGATACGACGGATTCGGCGGTGGGCCGCCGGATCCTGGCCGACTGGGATGGTGCGGCCAAGCAGTTCGTCAAGGTGATGCCCCGTGATTACAAGCGGGTGCTGGTAGCCATCGAGGAGGCCGAGAACTCCGGCCAGGACGTGGGCGAGGCGATCATGGCGGCGGCCCGTGGCTGATCCGAGCGGTTTCCTCAAGCACACCGTCCGTCAGACCCCGGTCCGGCGGCCGGTCGACCTGCGCCTGAAGGACTGGAAAGAGGTCTACGAGGACTTCGACCACGAGACCCTGCAGGTGCAGGCGTCGCGGTGTATGGACTGTGGTATTCCGTTCTGCCACAACGGTTGCCCCCTGGGTAACCTGATCCCAGAGTGGAACGACCTGGTGTACCGGGACCGCTGGCGCGACGGTATCGAGCGGTTGCACGCCACCAACAACTTCCCGGAGTTCACCGGGCGGCTGTGCCCCGCGCCGTGCGAGGCGTCCTGCGTGCTGGGAATCAACCAGGACCCGGTGACCATCAAGCAGGTCGAGGTCGAGCTGATCGACAACGCCTTCGACCAGGGTTGGGTCACGCCGATGGTCCCGACCGTGCGGACCATGAAGAAGGTCGCCGTCGTCGGGTCGGGCCCGGCTGGGCTGGCTGCCGCGCAGCAATTGACCCGGGCCGGCCACAGCGTCACGGTGTTCGAGCGGGCCGACCGTATCGGTGGGTTGCTGCGCTACGGGATCCCCGAATTCAAGATGGAAAAGCGGCATATCGACCGCCGGCTGGAGCAGATGGCGGCCGAAGGCACGCAGTTCCGCACCGGTGTGAACGTCGGTGTGGACATCACCGTCGAGCAATTGGACGAGGAGTTCGACGCCGTCGTGCTCGCCGGCGGTGCTACCGCCTGGCGAGACCTGCCGATCCCCGGACGTGAACTCGAGGGCATCCACCAGGCGATGGAGTACCTGCCGTGGGCCAACCGCCTGCAGCAGGGTGACGATGTCGCCGGGGCTGACGGCGAGCCGCCGATCACCGCCAAGGGCAAGAAGGTCGTCATCATCGGCGGCGGCGACACCGGTGCGGACTGCCTGGGCACCGCGCATCGGCAGGGGGCGCACAGCGTCCACCAGTTCGAGATCATGCCCCGCCCGCCGGAGACCCGGGCCGAGTCGACCCCGTGGCCGACGTATCCGCTGATGTACCGGGTTGCCTCGGCGCACGAAGAAGGTGGCGAGCGCGTCTTCTCGGTCAACACCGAAGAGTTCCGCGGCGCCGACGGTCGGGTGACCTCGCTGAAGGTGCACGAGGTCCAGATGAAGGCCGGGAAGTTCGAGAAGGTCGAGGGTTCGGATTTCGAGCTCGAGGCCGACATCGTCTTCCTGGCGATGGGCTTCGTGGGTCCCGAGCGCGAGGGCCTGCTCAACGAGCTCGGCGTCGAGCTGACCGATCGCGGCAATGTCGCCCGCGACGAGGACTTCCAGACCAATGTCCCCGGCGTGTTCGTCGCCGGTGACATGGGCCGTGGGCAGTCCCTGATCGTGTGGGCGATTGCCGAAGGCCGGGCCGCCGCGGCGGGTGTCGATCGTTACCTGATGGGTGAGTCCGCGTTGCCGCGACCGATTGCGCCGACGGCGGCGCCGCAGCGCTGAGGGTGTGCGCTGGAGGCCTATCGATTGGCCAGCAGCTACCTACTCTTAGTCACATCAGCAACATCAGTCACACCAGAAACATCCGATTTTTAATCGGCGTGCCGGTTGGTGTTAGCCGCGTCACAGGTGTCTAATGGCGGCACAGGGGTCGTCGGGTAAAGTGACCCCACGGTGCAGCTATTCGCCGACCGTAGGAGTTCCTACCGTGTACATGACACCCAATTCGCGGTCGCGGGTGAGTCGAATCGCCTGGTCATGGCTACGTCATCCCCGTCGCAGCCGCGATTTCCCAGCTAAGCACGAGCGGCTCATCACGTCCGCAGAGTTACTTCGATACGGCTGCTGATCCGGCCCGCCGGCGAGCGGCGGACCGGATCGAGCGAGGTTTGCCGAATCGTAATAATTTCGTGACCGTCATATTTAGGGACGTGTCAGCAGCCCCGAATCCCTGATGGTTTCGGCGAGCGGTTCCAACACCGCGGGGTCGTACGGCGGCGGCAGGTAGATGATCGCGAGGTCGAGGCCTTCGGCGCCCAGCGCTATGGCGTCTTCGACGACTCGGCGATAGTTGCGATCCTCGCCGAGCCGGATGTGGGCCGACAGCGTGATCTCTTTCGGGTCGCGACCGATATCGGCGCAATGCGCTGCCAGCACATCGCGCTTGCGGGCGAATTCCTCCGGTGTGCCGCCCACGAAGTTCCAATGGTCGGCGTACTTCGCGGTGATCCGAAGAGTCCGCTTCTCGCCGCTGCCGCCGATACAGAACGGGGGGTGCGGCTGCTGCAGGCCCTTCGGCTCGTTGCGGGCGTCCTTGAGTTGGTAGAACTTGCCGTCAAATGTGGTGGATTCCTGGCTCAACAGGCCCTTGAGGACCTCGCAGGCCTCCTCGAAGCGGTCGAAACGCTCCTTGATGGTGCCGAGTTCGATGCCATAGGCACCGGACTCCTCTTCGTTCCAGCCGGCACCGATCCCGAGCTCGAGGCGGCCGCCCGAGATGATGTCCAGCGCCGAGGCCATATTGGCCAGCACGGCGGGGTGTCGGTAATGAATACCGGTGACCAGCACCCCGACCCGCAGCCGCTCGGTGGCCTGGGCGAGCGCGGTCAGCGTCGTCCAGCCCTCGAGGCACGGGCCGCTCGAATCGGAGAAGATCGGATAGAAGTGGTCGAAGGTCCACCCTGACTGGAAGACGTCGATGTCATCGGCGGTCTTCCAGATGGCCAGCATGTCCGACCAGGTGGTGTTCTGCGGCGAGGTTTTGAAGGCAAAGTCCACACTTGGGGAACTCGTCACGTTGCCGAGAAATTCCGGCCTGCGTCACTGTCCTCGCGGGACGAGCGAGCGCAGTGCATCAGATTTGCGGCCGGGAGCACACTGGAGGCATGGATCCCGTGCAGGCCCTTCGCCGGATTGCCTACTACAAGGATCGCGCGCGCGAGGATTCGCGGCGCGTGATGGCTTACCGCAAGGCCGCCGATGTGGTGGAGGCCATGACGCCCGAGCAGCGCGAGAAGGTCGGCAAGGCGAACAGCTGGCAGACGTTACCGGGCATCGGTCCCAAGACCGCCACGGTGATCGCGCAGGCGTGGGCCGGCCGCGAGCCCGAGACGCTGGTCGCGCTGCGCGAGTCGGCGGCCGACCTCGGTGGTGGCGAGATCCGCGCCGCACTCAAGGGAGATCTTCACCTGCACTCGAACTGGTCGGACGGTTCTGCCCCGATCCCGGAGATGATGTCCGCCGCAGCCGAACTGGGCCACGAATACTGCGCGTTGACCGACCATTCCCCGCGGCTCACGGTGGCCAACGGACTGTCGGCAGAACGTCTACGACGTCAACTCGACGTCATCGACGAACTGCGCGAGCAGTTTTGGCCGATGCGCATCCTCACCGGGATCGAGGTCGACATCCTCGATGACGGCACCCTGGACCAAGAGCCCGAGCTGCTCGAGCGCCTCGACATCGTCGTCGCCAGCGTGCACTCCAAGCTCAAGATGGATGCACCGTCGATGACGCGCCGGATGGTGCGCGCGGTCAGCGGCGGCCAAGCGAACATCCTGGGCCATTGCACCGGTCGGCTGGTAGAGGGTGGCCGGGGGATGCGCCCGGAATCGCAGTTCGACGCCGAAGCGGTCTTCACTGCTTGCCGGGATAATGGTGTTGCGGTGGAGATCAATTCGCGGCCCGAGCGACGCGATCCGCCCACCCGGCTGCTCGATCTGGCGCTGCAGATCGGGTGTGACTTCTCCATCGACACCGACGCGCACGCCCCCGGTCAGCTCGACTTCCTGGGCTATGGCGCGCAACGGGCACTCGACTCCGCGGTCCCGCTGGATCGCATCGTCAACAGCTGGTCGGCGGATCGACTGTTGGCGTGGGCGTCAGCCCGCTGACCGGCGCTCAATCCGGCAGCATCGGCATCTCCAGTCCCGGGTCGCGGCCCAACAACACCCCACGGGTGACCGAGGCGTTGCCGAAGCGCTGGCGGACCTCGTCGACGGCCGCGTCCAGCGCATCGTGATCAGCCGGCGCGCCAAAGGGCAGCTCCAGCTGTGCGGCACCATCGCGATCGATATTGGACACCGCGAAGCCGACCAGCGACAGCCCGCGTTCTGCGATCAACGGGGCGGCGGCCGTCACCAGGTCCCGCGCCGCCGCCAGCACCGCATCGGTGGACGAGGTCGGTCTCGGCATGGTGTGCGACCTGGTCACCCGGCCGAAGTCGGCGAACCGTAGGCGCAGTACGACCGTGCGCCCGGTGCGTCCCGATGCGCGCATCCGTCGGGTGATGCGGTCCACGAGATTGATGACGACGGCATCGATTTCGGCCGCGGACATGTCGCTGCCCGACCGCCCCAACGCCCGCTGCGCCCCCACCGAGCGTCGCCGCACGCCGGAGGTGACCCGGCGGCGGTCGATGTTGTGCGCCAGGGCGAACAGTTGCCTGCCCATCGCGGGGCCGACCATGGCGCCCAGGGACGTCTCGCTGAGTTCGGCGACATCGGCCACCGAGTGAATACCGTGTGCGCGCAGCTTGTCGGCGGTCTTGGCGCCGACGCCCCAGAGTCGACGGACCGGCAATGGATGCAGAAAGGCCAGTTCGCCGTCCGGCGGGACGAGGAGCAGGCCGTCGGGTTTGGCCTCCTGGCTGGCGACCTTCGCCAGGAATTTCGTGCGGGCGATCCCGACGGTGATGGGCAGCCCGACGTCCATGCGGACCCGATCCCGCAATTGCGCGGCGATCTGTACCGGCGTGCCCGACACCCGGCCGAGCCCGCCCACGTCGAGGAAGGCTTCGTCGACCGACACCGGTTCGACGAGCGGCGTGGTGTCGTGGAAGACCTCGAACACGGCGCGGCTCGCCTCGGAGTACGCCCGCATCCGCGGGGGGACGACGATGGCCTGTGGGCACAGGCGCTTGGCCTGGTGGCCGCCCATCGCCGTGCGCACGCCGTAGGCCTTGGCCTCGTAGCTGGCCGCGAGCACCACTCCGCCGCCGACGATGACCGGCCGGCCCCGCAGGCTCGGGTCATCGCGCTGCTCGACGGAGGCATAGAACGAGTCGAGATCAGCGTGCAGGATGACCGCCTTGTCAGCCGACGATCCAGCCATCGCACCGGACACGAACATATGTTCGCATCCGGCCCCGACAAGATCAGGGTGCGGTGCCGTAGATGCTGGTCAGCCAGATGTGCGTGAGGGTGTCCACCACGCGATCGTGTTGGACCGACGGTCGGTCTTCGGCGAGGGCGGCCATCATCATCTTCTCGTTCATCAGGTTCAACGAGGTCGCGAGATCGAGGGCGGGCAACGTGTCCGGGGCCGCGCCGCGCTGCCGTTCGGCGTTGATCAGGGCGGCGGTCAATCCGATCCACTTCTGCATCAGGCCGGCCCAGACGGCCCGGAATTCGGGAACGCTGTGGACGGCCTCGACCCCGGCGCGCGCGGTGGCCGGGTGTGACCCGAAGGAGCTGAAGAAGATCTCGATACCGCGCCGGATCGCCTTGTGCGGTTCGGCGGGCATGGTGTCCATGGCGTTGTCGAAGCCGGTATCGGCGCGCTTGATCAGCGGATCCATCAGCGACAGCAGCACCGCCTCCTTGGAGGCGAAGTAGAAGTAGAAGGTCGGGCGCGAGATGCCGGCCCCTTTGGCCAGGTCGTCGACCGATATATCAGAGAAGGACCGCTCCTGGATCAGCCGGGATGCGGTGTCCAGGATCGCCTGCTGCCGTTCGTCCCCGGAGGGCCGCGCGGCACGACGTCCGCGACTCGGGCTGGCGGTGGTCACGGCCCAACCTTAACACCGTGTCGACTTTCTCGACACACCGTTGACTCAGTCAACACCATGTTGATACCGTCGGTCCCATGAACGAACACTTCGACGTCGTGATCGTCGGTGCCGGCATCTCCGGTATCAGCACCGCGTGGCATCTGCAGGACCGCTGCCCGTCCAAGAGCTATGTCATCCTGGAGCGGCGGGAGAACATCGGCGGCACTTGGGATCTTTTCAAGTACCCCGGTATCCGCTCCGACTCCGACATGTTCACCCTCGGGTTCCGGTTCAAGCCGTGGACCTCGTCCCGGTCGATCGCCGATGGCGCCTCGATCTGGAACTACATCAACGAGGCGGCCGTCGAGAACGGCATCGACAAGCACATCCGCACGGGTCAGAAGGTCACCGCGGCGGACTGGTCCGATGCCGACAACAGGTGGACCGTCACCGTCGAGGTCGACGGCCAGGAGAAGCAGATCACCGCTTCGTTCCTATCGGTCTGCAGCGGCTACTACAACTACGACGAGGGCTACTCGCCGACCTTCGCCGGCGCCGAGGACTTCACGGGCAAGATCATCCACCCGCAGCACTGGCCGGAGGACCTGGACTACGCGGGCAAGCGGATCGTCGTGATCGGGTCCGGCGCGACCGCCGTGACCCTCATTCCGTCGCTGGTCGACGGGGGAGCCGGTCATGTCACCATGCTGCAGCGCTCGCCGACCTACATCGGGGCCCTGCCGCTGGAAGATCCGGTGGCGGCACAGGCCAACAAGTATCTGCCGAAGAACATGGCGCACTTCGTGAATCGCTGGAAGGCGATCGGCTATGCCACCGGCCAGTATCAGATCGCTCGGCGATTCCCGTCGGTGTTCAAGCGTGCGCTGCGTCAGATGGCCACCCGCCGACTGCCCAAGGATTTCGACTACGACAAGCACTTCAGCCCGCGCTACAACCCGTGGGACGAGCGAGTCTGCCTGGCCCCCAACGGTGATCTGTTCAAGACCATCCGTTCCGGCAAGGCCGATGTCGTCACCGACACCATCGAGCGCTTCGACGAGACCGGAATCCAGCTGACCTCCGGGCAGCATCTGGACGCCGATATCATCATCACCGCAACAGGTTTGAACATGCAGCTGTTCGGCGGCGCCAAAGCGCTGCGCAACGGTGAGCCGATCGACCTGACCAAGTCGATGACCTACAAGGGTCTGATGCTCTCGGGTGTGCCCAACATGGCGATCACCTTCGGCTACACCAACGCGTCATGGACGCTCAAGGCCGACCTGGTGTCCGAGTTCATCTGCCGGGTGCTGAACTACATGGACGACAACGGATTCGACCGTGTCGAGGCGCAGCATCCCGGATCGGCGGTCAAGGAAGAGCCCTTCATGGACTTCACCCCTGGCTACTTCCGCCGGGCCATGGACACACTGCCCAAGTCGGGTTCGGAGGCGCCGTGGCGGCTCAAGCAGAACTACTTCATCGACCTGCGCACCATCCGGTACGGCAAGGTCGACGAGGAGTCGCTGCTGTTCACCAAGCACCGCGCGGCCGTCTCGGCCTGACCCTCAACAGACGCGTATCCCCCCCGAAATGAACACATTTCGGGGGGGATACGCGTCTGCTCGCCAGTGGGAGGTGCCCAGTTCGCGCTACGTAGCGGGGGCGACGGGGCTTATGCGCCGCGTCCGGCGACCGGGCCTATGCGCCGCCTCCGGCGACCGGGCCTATGCGCCGCGTCCGGCGACCGGGCCTATGCGCCGCCTCCGGCGACGACCACAATCCCGTCCTCGTCGCTGTAGGCGATCTCCCCGGGAACGAACGTCACGCCACCGAAGCTGACTTCGATATCGCGTTCTCCGGCACCGGTTTTCGTTCCCTTGCGCGGATTGGTGCCCAACGCCTTGATGCCGACGTCGATGGTGCGCAGCGCCGCCGCATCCCGCACCGCGCCGTGCACGATCACCCCGGCCCAGCCGTTGTCGGCCGCGAGCCCGGCGATGATATCGCCGACCAGTGCGGTGTGCAGCGAACCGTTCCCGTCGACCACCAGGACGCCGCCGTCACCGGGGGTCGACAGGATCGACTTCAACAGCGCGTTGTCCTGGAAGCACCGCACGGTGGTGATCGGACCGGCGAACGCGGCGCGTGCACCGTAGTTGCGCAACTGGAGATCACAGCTGCGGACGTCGGGGTAGATCTCGTCGACCAGATCGGCCGTGGCGCGGGGCTGGACAGTCATTCCATGATGCTAGCGATGACGATGTCGTGCACGAACTGGGCCAGCCCCGGTTCGACATCGTCGTAGTACGCGGTGAATCTGGAATCGGTGAGGTACATCTCGACCAAGTTCCGGTGCATCTGCCCGCCGCAGTCGTAGAAGCGCTCGATCGCGGCACGGTGCCGGGCGGCCAGCGCGTCGGCCTGCGCTGATCCCGCCGTGACCCCGGCCCGCTTGGCCGCGGCCAGATCCGCCAGCAGGGCATCGCCTTCGGCCTTGATATCCATCCAGTCCTGCTTGCTCAGCTGCGCGACGCGCCGCCGGGACTGCTTCCACTCCGCGGTTTCACCCCAGCGCTGTTCGGCCTCGACGGCATAGTCGGTGCCGAATGCGGTGGTACCGAATATCTCGACCTGCTCCTGGGCGGTCAA
This sequence comes from Mycobacterium sp. VKM Ac-1816D, assembly GCF_000416385.1. Lineage (NCBI taxonomy): Bacteria > Bacillati > Actinomycetota > Actinomycetes > Mycobacteriales > Mycobacteriaceae > Mycobacterium > Mycobacterium sp. VKM Ac-1816D. The sequence continues at coordinate 1,587 of NZ_AOHQ01000105.1, read as the reverse complement.
TTGGATGCCTGAGCGGTGTGCGTCCATGAGTTCCTCCACTGCCTTGATGGTGCGCTGCAGCCCCTCGGCACGCTCCAGTAGCAGCGCGTGCTGACGGCGCAGCAGAGACAGCTCGTCGGCCTCGGGGTCGTCGAGCAGGACGCGGATCTCCTCGAGCGGTAACCCGGCCTCGCGGTATACGAGCACCAGGTGCAACCGCTCCACGTCGGCATCGGTGTAACCGCGATAACCGGCGGCGGTCCGCACGCTCGGCACCACCAACCCGATGTGGTCGTAATGATGCAGAGTGCGCACGGAGACGCCGGTGAGTGCGGCGACACTGCCGACGGTCCGTTCGTCCATGTCTCCGACTATGAGCTCTGACGCCACGTCAGGGTCAAGTGCGGATCAGGAGTGGTTGTCTCCGCGGCGGGACAGCAGGACCACGATGACGGCGAGCAGCCCGACGGCGACGGCCACGGCCAGCGGCAGCCGGGACTGATCGGGTCCGACGGCCGGTGCGACAACCGGGCCCGGCGTCGCGGCCGCGACAGTCGACTTGGCCTGGGCGGCAACTTCTTTGGCAGCTACCTTGGCGATCGCTGTGGGAGCCGCCGGCGCCGGGGTGGCCTTGACCGGTGGCGCCTTCTTGGCGGGGGCCTTCTTCGCAGGCACGGCCTTCTTGGCCGGGGCAGCCTTCTTCGCCGGCGCGGCCTTTTTGGCGGGGGCCTTCTTGGCGGGTACAGCCTTCTTGGCCGGGGCGGCCTTCTTCGCGGGCGCCTTCGTCACCGGCTCAGCCTTCTCGGCCGGCGCCGACTCGGCGGGCCCGTCCGCGGGCAGAGCCGATTCAGCCGGGTCCTTCTGCTCGGGAAGGTCCTGCTCGTCGGCCATGTCTGTTGCTCCTTTGCAGGAAGTGGTCGGAATTCCCATCATGCCAGCTCCCGGATTCGGCTAGCCGGTCACCGCCAGCGCGGCCGCCAACATCAGCGCCACCGCCATCAGTGCCAGCTCTATGCCCGAGCGCCGACTGGAGCCCTCGGCGCTCACCCGGTGCCCGCGCGCCGACGGCACCCATGACCGCCGGTTCCGCCAGGCCAGCACCATCAACGCCGCGGTGACCGCCACCTTCGCCAGCAGCAGCCGCCCGTAGCCCGTCGACACCAGCGCCGACACGGAATCCAGCGGAACCGCCGCCGCCGCACTCACGATGCCGCCCGCGATCAGGACCAGCACACACCACAGCGACAACATCGAGAACCGCGGCAACAAGCGCGCCCACTGCCCACGGTGCCGCACCGTCAGCAGCATCGCTGCCAGCAGCCCACACCACACGGCCGCCGCCAGGACGTGCAAGGTGACCGCCACACCGCCGAGCGGGCTTTCGGAAAGGTGACCGGACAGCGTGCGTGCGGCAAGGCCCAGCGCGGCGATACCCGTGATCGTCGCCGATGCCACGGCACCGCGCGCCGCGATCGCGGCCGCCCCGACCGCGGCGGCACACAGCACCGTGATCAGGTCGGCGCGGCCGGCAACGGTCGCCGTCGCGTACTCCAGCGTGGTACCGACCGCGAGATCACCGATGCCCACCGCTGCCGTGGCGGCGGCCGC
>NZ_AOHQ01000104.1:0-80151 GCF_000416385.1 Mycobacterium sp. VKM Ac-1816D | reverse complement strand
TGAGCGCAACTGCGAACCGGCCATCCCGCGACGCCAACGCACCCGACAACACGACCGCGACTACCACATCAACGCCGAACGCACCCGCAACGCAGCCGCTGTCGCCCTCGATGGCGACCCGCCGTTCTGACTACCGGCCGCTCTGGCCTGCCAACCACGGCCCCATCCGCTCCAGCGCTGTGGTGATATCCGATGCTGCACCGGCGAAGGACAACCGCACGAACGATCCACCGTGCACGGTGTCGAAATCCACGCCCGGTGCGATGGCCACCCCGGTATCGGCGAGCAGGCGGGCGCAGAAGTCGAGCGAATCAGTGGAGTACTCGGAGATGTCGGCGTACACGTAGAACGCCCCGTCGGCTGGGGCCAGGCGATCCAGACCGATCTGGGCCAAACCGGTCAGCAGCACCTCACGATTGGCGGTGTAGCCCCGAACCAGTGCTTCCGCCTCGGCCAGCGATGCCGGATCGAACGCCGCGACCGCGGCCAGTTGTGGCAGCGTCGGCGGACAAATGGAGAAGTTCCCGGTCAGGCGGTCGATCGCACGACGCAGCGGCGCGGGTACCAGCAGCCAGCCCAGTCGCCAACCCGTCATGGCGAAGTACTTCGAGAAGCTGTTGACGACAATGGGATTGCGGGAAGTCTCCCATGCGGAACTGGTCGCGGGCGCACCCTGATACTCCAGACCGTGGTAGATCTCATCGCTGACCAACTGCACGTCGCGTTCGTCGCACCACGACACGATGGCGGCCAGATCTGCGGACGGGATGATCGTGCCGGTCGGGTTGGCTGGACTGGCGATGATCAACCCCTTCACCGGCGGGTCGAGCGCATCGAGCATCGCCACCGTCGGCTGGAAACGGGTGTCGGGACCGCACGGCACCTCGACGACCTCGCATCCGAGTGCCGACAGGATGTTGCGGTAGCACGGGTACCCGGGGCTGGTCACCGCGACGCGGTCGCCGACGTCGAAGCAGGACAGGAAGGCGAGCAGGAATCCGCCGGTCGACCCGGTGGTGATGACCACGGCGTCCATGTCGACATCTATCCCATGCTTGGTGCGGTACGACTCCGCGATGGCCGTCCGCAGTTCCGGGATGCCCAGTGCCACGGTGTATCCCAGGTTGTGGCCGGCCAGCGCCGCTGCGGCGGCAGCGCGGATCGGCTCCGGGGCCTGTGCGCTGGGCTGGCCCGCGGACAGGTTCACCAGGTCGCCGTGGGTGCGCTGGCGTTCGGCCGCGGCCAGCCAGACGTCCATCACGTAGAACGGCGGGATTCCGGCGCGCAGAGCTTCAGTAGACATCGAATCCAGGCTAGTCTGCGGTCACCATGACCACGCTGCACGACCGGCCGCACAGCGCACTCGTCGTCGTCGACGTCCAGGAACAGGTCGTTGCCGACGCGGTACGTCGTGACGAGGTCGTCGCCGCCATCGGCAGGCTGGTCGACCGGGCGCGGGCCGAGAAGGTGCCGGTGGTCTGGGTGCGGCATTCCGATGACGAACTGTTGCTCGGCAGCGCCGGCTGGTGCATCGTCGACGAACTGGTGCCCGGCCAGACGGAACCGGTCATCGAGAAGAAGCACGGTGACTCGTTCGAGGCGACCGACCTCGAGGATGTGCTGGCCGGCCTGCGAGTCGGCAGGTTGGTGGTGGCCGGCGCCTGCAGCGATCAGTGCGTCCGATCAACCATCCACGGCGCCTTCGTCCGCGGCTATGACGTCACGCTGGTCGGGGACGCGCACACCACCGTCGATCTCACGCAGTGGGGTGCACCGCCGCCGGAAATGGTTGTCGCACACACCAACCTGTACTGGGCGCACCAGAGCGCGCCGGGACGCACGGCCGCGGTCGTCGATGCCGATGACGTGGAACTGGCCTAGAACGAAATGGCGGCGAGCCGCCTAGAAAACTTGAGCTTCCAGACGACGCAGGTGCTCACGGGGAGGCCCGAGCAGCTGAGCACTGGCATGCGCCCGCTTGAAGTACAGCTGGATGTCGTGCTCCCAGGTGATGGCGATGCCACCGTGTAGCTGCACCGCTTCGGCGGCCACGTCGGTCAGCGCTTCGCTGGCGAACACCCGTGCCAGTGAGGCCGACGCCGGGGACGGATCGGCGATGGCGTCGTAGATGACCGCCCGTGCCGATTGCACCGTGACGTAGAGATCGGCCATGCGGTGTTTGAGCGCCTGGAAGCTGCCGATCGGCCTGCCGAATTGCACCCGGTCCTTGGTATAGGCCACCGTGAGGTCGAGCGCTCGGGCGGCGGCACCGATCTGTTCTGCGGCCAGCAACAGGGCAGCGGTGTCGGCGAGGCCGGGATCGGCTCCCAGCGCGGCGGTCTCGCCGGCGGTCACCGACGACAGCCGTCGGGTCAGGTCCATCGTCGCGTGCGGCTTCGCGGTGACATCCGTCCACCTGGTCAGCTCGGTCCCGTCGGCGGCGATAACGATATCGGCGATGTCACCGTTGACGACATACTCGGGATCGAAGACCACCGTGCCGATCGAGGCGCCCTCGGCCAACCCTTCCAACAACTCGTGGTCCCCGGCATGCAGCAGGGCCAGCTCGGCCAGCGTGGTACCCAGCAGCGGCGTGGGTACCAGCGCCTTACCGAGCTCCTCCAGGACGACGGCGGCATCGGCGAGCTCACCGCCGGCCCCACCGAGATCCTCGGGGATGACCAGTGCTGCGGCACCGACCTGCTCGCACAACAGCTTCCACAGCGACTCGTCGTAGCCGCGGTCGGACTCCATCGCGGTACGGACCGCTTCGGGGGTGGCGTGCTTGTCGACCAGTGCCGCAACGGTGGAGCGCAGCAGTTCGCGTTCTTCACTCACGAAAGGACCTCCAACAGGCGGCGACGGTGCAGGGCCGGGTCACCCCATGCCGAGCGCAGCGCCTGCACTCGGAGGAGCAGCAGCGACAGGTCGTGTTCCTGGGTGAATCCGATGGCGCCGTGGGTCTGCAGTGACGAACGCGCCGCCAGCAGCGCGGCATCGGCGGCGGCCACCTTGGCCGCGCTCACATCGCGGGCAGTGTCCGGTGACCCGTCGGCAAGCGCCAACGCCGCCCCATGGACCAGCGGGCGAGCCATCTCGACAGCGATGTGGACATCGGCGAGCTTGTGCTTGATCGCCTGGTAGGAGCCGATCACCCGGCCGAACTGGGTGCGCTGCTTGGCATAGGACACCGACAGGTCCAGCATCGCCTGTCCGGCACCGACCAGCTGGGCGGCCGTGGCCAACACACCGAACTCGTAGGCGCGTGCGGTATCGGCGGACTGTCCGTCCCCGGATGCGTCCACCTCGAAGAGCCGCCGCGTGGGATCGACCGAATCGTGCGCTGCGCCCGGTGTCGCCTCCGCTACCCGACCATCACCGGCCAACAGCGTCAGCCCCGCGAAGTCCGCGTTGACGGCGTAGGGCACCTGCGGCGGCAGTGCGACGGTGGCAATCAGCTCCCCGGCAGCCAGCGCCGCGGATCGTTCGTCGTCGGCGAGCAGGATGGGCGCCACGGCAATCGATTCGGTGACCGGACCCGGCACGGCCCAGTAACCCAGCCGTTCCAGTGCCACCACCAGATCGATCGGTTGCGCCTCGATCCCGTCGAACTTCTCGGCGACCGACAGGGCGGTCACGCCGAGGTCGGTGAGCTGTGCCCACACCTTGCGGGCGGGGGCGGAATCGCCGTCGGCCCAGGCCCGGATTGCGGCCGGTACGTCGGCCGCGCCGAGTGCGGCATCGATGCTCGACGCGAAATCGCGCTGCTGGTCGTCTATCTCGAAGTTCATGACTTGGGCTTCCCCCCAGAAATCTCACGTGGCAGGCCCAGCAGGCGCTCGGCGATGATGTTGCGCTGGATCTCGTTGGTGCCGGCGTAGATCGGCCCGCCGAGCGCGAACAGCAGACCCTCGGTCGTCTGGTCGACGATCTCGGCGTCGGCGCCCTGCAGATCCAGTGCGGTCTGGTGCAGTGCGACATCCAGATCCGACCAGAACACCTTCGTCACCGAGGATTCCGCGCCGAGTTCACCACCGCCTGCCAGCCGGGTGACGGTGCCGAAGGTGTGCAGGCGATATGCCTGGGCCTTGATCCAGGCATCGGCAACGCGATCGGTGAACACCGGATCCGGGTTGGCCTTCCACTGCTTCACAAGTCGTTCCGCCGGCGCGAGGAACCGCGCCGGACTGCGCAGGGACATACCGCGCTCGTTGCTCGACGTGCTCATCGCCGCGCGCCAGCCGTCATTGGCCTCGCCGATGACATCCTCGTCGGGAACGAACACATCGTCGAGGAAGATCTCACCGAAACCGGTGTCGCCGCCGAGCTGGGCGATCGGCCGCACCGTGACACCCTGGGCGTGCAGGTCGAACATGAAGTAGGTCAGGCCCTTGTGTCGCTGTGCCTGCGGGTCGGACCGGAAGAGGCCGAAGGCCCGCTCGCCAAACACGGCGCGCGAACTCCATATCTTCTGACCGTTGAGCAGCCAGCCGCCCTCGGTGCGGGTGGCGGTGGAACGCAGCGATGCCAGGTCACTGCCCGACTCGGGCTCGGACCACGCCTGCGCCCAGATCTCCTCACCGCTGGCCATTTTGGGCAGCACCCGGTCCAGCTGTTCTTCGGTGCCGTGCGCGAACAGCGTAGGCGCCAGCATCGACGTGCCGTTGGCGCTGGCCCTGCCGGGGGCGCCGGCGCGGAAGTACTCCTCCTCGAAGACCACCCACTGCAGCAGGCTGGCGTCCCGGCCGCCGTACTTCTGCGGCCAGGCGATCACCGACAACCCGGCGTCGAAGAGCACCTTGTCCCAGGTCCGATGCTGGTCGAATCCCTCACGGGTGTCATACGACTTGGTGGGGAACGAATCCCGGTTGGCGTCGAGGAATTCGCGGACCTCGTGGCGGAACGCCTCGCTGTCCTCGTCGAATGTCAGATCCATCTCAGCTCCTCCCGTCGAGTTCGCGCAGCGTCGGTTTGACCACTTTGCCTCCAGGGTTGCGTGGCAGCACGTCGAGGAACACCACCGAACGGGGCACCTTGAAATTCGCCAGATGTGTGCGGGTGTGCGCGATGACGGTCTCCTCGTCGAGATCGGCACCGGGCTTGGTCACCACGAAGGCCCTGCCGACCTCGCCGAGGCGATCGTCGGGAACGCCGATCACCGCGGACTCGGCAACCCCGTCGAGACGGGCCAGTACCTGTTCGATCTCGGCGGGGTAGACATTGAACCCGCCGCAGATGTACATGTCCTTGAGCCGGTCGGTGATGGTGAGATTGCCCGCGTCGTCGAGCCTGCCGATATCGCCGGTGTGCAGCCAGCCGTCTTCGTCGATGGCGGCCGCGGTGGCCTCCGGATCATCGAGGTAGCCCAGCATGACATTGGGCCCGCGCAGCAGAACCTCACCGGAGTCGTCGAGACGAAGCTCGAACTCGGCGATGGGGCGCCCACAGGTGGTGGCCACGGTGACGGCATCGTCGTCGGCGCGGCACATGGTGCCGAAGCCGGCGGCCTCGGTCAATCCGTAGGCGGTCAGCACGATGTCGATGTCGAGCTCGGATTGCATCCGTTCGATCAGCACGACGGGCACGACGGCGGCCCCGGTCACCGCGAACCGCAGGGACGACAGGTCGTAGTCGGCGCGGCGTGGGTGGTCCAGCAGGGTCTGGTAGATCGTGGGCGGACCCGGCAGCACGGTGATCCGGTGTTCGGCGACGGCCTTCATGGCCTGCTCGGGATCGAAGGTGAGCAGGGGATAGAGCGTGGCTCCGCTTTGCAGGCACGCGAGAATGCCTGCCTTGTAACCGAAGTTGTGAAAGAACGGGTTGATGCACAGGTAGCGGTCGGTGTCGGTGACCTGCCCGCAGGCCGCCCAGGCGGCCGAGGCGTCCAGGGATTGCCGGTGTGCGCACCGCACGCCCTTGCTGCGGCCGGTGGTGCCGGAGGTGAACAGGATGTCGGACACGTCGTCGGGGGAGACCGCGGCGGCGCGGACGTCGACGGCGGCCAATGCGCCATCGTTGTCGCCGCGGCTCATGAAGTCGTCCCAGGTGCCGTCCTGCGCGTCGATGGGGATCCGCACGATATCGCGCAGTGCGGGCAACGCGGCGCGGTCGAGCTGGCCGGTGCGGTCGGCGCCGAGGAACTCTCCGGCGGCGATCAACAGCGGAGTGGCTGTGCGCGCAAGGATGTCGGCCGCCTCGGAGGCGGTGTAGCGGGTGTTCAGCGGGACCACGATGGCGCCCGCATAGTGGGTGGCCAGCGCGGCGACCACCCAATGCCAGGTATTCGGCGACCAGATGGCCACGCGGTCGCCCGCGGCCACTCCGAGATCGATCATCGCGGCGGCCGCGCGCCGAACCTCGTCGCGGAGCTGCCGGTAGGTGAGACGTCTGTCGGCCGTCACCACCGCATCGTGGTCGGAAAACTGCACGGCAATCCGGTCCAGGACCGCCGGAACGGTTCTGATTCCCCGGTCGCTGCGCTGCCCACCGGCCTGCGGGTCGCTCGTCATTGACGCTCCTCTAACAAAGCAAGTGCTTGGTAGGTTAGCCTACAAGGGTGATTGAGGTCGAGGAGTTCCGGGCCGAGGTCCGGCAGTGGCTCGCCGACAACCTCGTCGGTGAATATGCAGCGCTCAAGGGCCTCGGCGGCCCGGGTCGTGAGCATGAGGCCTTCGAGGAACGCCGGGCGTGGAACCAGCATCTGGCCGCGGCAGGCCTGACTTGCCTGGGCTGGCCGGAGGAGCACGGTGGCCGTGGTCTGACGGTCGCGCACCGGGTGGCCTTCTATGAGGAGTACGCCAAGGCCGATGCGCCGGACAAGGTGAATCACCTCGGTGAGGAACTGCTGGGCCCGACGCTGATCGCCTATGGCACGCCCGAACAGCAGCAGCGTTTCCTGCCGGGCATCCGCGATGTCAGCGAGCTGTGGAGCCAGGGCTACTCCGAGCCCAATGCCGGTAGCGATCTGGCCAATGTGTCGACCACCGCTGTGCTCGATGGTGACGAGTGGGTGCTCAACGGTCAGAAGGTCTGGACATCGCTGGCGCACTGGGCGCAGTGGTGCTTCGTGGTCGCGCGATCCGAGAAGGGGTCCAAGCGACATGCCGGGCTGTCCTTCCTGCTTGTCCCGCTGGACCAGCCGGGCGTGCAGATCCGCCCGATCATCCAGCTGACCGGGGACTCCGAGTTCAACGAGGTGTTCTTCGACGATGCCCGCACCGAGGCCGCCCTCGTCGTCGGGGAACCCGGCGACGGCTGGCGGGTCGCGATGGGCCTGCTGACCTTCGAGCGTGGGGTCTCCACCCTCGGTCAGCAGATCCGTTATGCCCGTGAGCATTCCAACCTGGTCGAACTGGCCAAGCGCACCGGCGCCGCCGACGACCCACTGATCCGCGAGCGGTTGACCCGATCCTGGACCGGTCTGAAGGCGATGCGTTCCTATTCGCTTGCGACGATGGACGTCGAACAACCCGGCCAAGACAACGTTTCGAAGCTGTTGTGGGCCAACTGGCATCGCGAGCTCGGCGAGATCGCGATGGACGTGCAGGGGACTGCTGGACTCACCCTCGACAATGGCGAATTCGACGAGTGGCAGCGGCTGTACCTGTTCTCCCGCTCCGACACCATCTACGGCGGATCCAACGAGATCCAGCGCAACATCATCGCCGAGCGGGTGCTCGGCCTACCACGAGAGGCCAAAGGCTGATGAGCCTGTCAGAAATACCCGAAGAGATTGCCGGACACGGACTTCTGAAGGGAAAGGTCGTCCTGGTCACCGCGGCGGCCGGTACCGGGATCGGGTCGACCACCGCTCGGCGGGCACTGTTGGAGGGTGCCGACGTCGTGGTCTCCGACTTCCACGAGCGTCGGCTCGGTGAGACCAGAGAGGAGCTGGCGGCACTGGGATTGGGCAAGGTCGATGCGGTGGTCTGCGATGTCACCTCCACCGCGGCCGTCGACAACCTGATCACCGAAGCGGTGCAGAAGGCGGGCCGCCTGGATGTTCTGGTCAACAATGCCGGTCTCGGTGGGCAGACTCCCGTCATCGATATGACCGACGAGGAATGGGACCGCGTCGTCAACGTGACGCTGACCTCGGTCATGCGCGCCACCCGGGCCGCGTTGCGCTACTTCCGGGACGCGCCGCACGGCGGTGTCATCGTCAACAACGCCAGCGTGCTGGGCTGGCGTGCCCAGCACTCGCAGTCGCACTACGCCGCGGCCAAGGCGGGCGTCATGGCGCTGACCCGCTGCAGCGCAATCGAAGCCGTCGAGTACGGGGTCCGGATCAATGCGGTGTCCCCGAGCATCGCGCGGCACAAGTTTCTGGAGAAGACCTCGTCGGCAGAGCTGCTGGACCGCCTCGCCGGCGACGAGGCCTTCGGCCGTGCGGCCGAGCCCTGGGAGATCGCATCCACCATCGCCTTCTTGGCCAGCGACTACTCCAGTTATCTGACCGGAGAGGTCATCTCGGTCTCCAGCCAGCGCGCCTGACCGACCGACAGCTGACCTATAAAACACCACGCCGCAGCGGCCCGGACAGGGCGCTGCGGCGTGGTGCTCGATATCGGGTCCGGTCAGTCGGTGCTGTCGCCTCCGGCGGACGCACTCCGGTCGGGCCCTTCGGAACGATCGGTCGACTCGTTGGCCGCGGCGGTATCTGTGGACACCGACTCGGTGACGGACGGGGCGGCGGTACCCGCCCCGTTCGTCCGCGCAGCGGTCTTGCCGGTGTCCTCGGTTCCGTCGGTGGTGCTCTCGGATTCGGCACTCTCGGATGCGGAGGTGATGAAGGCCGTCCGGGTGGACTCGGCGGTCTCCGAGTCCTCGGAATCCTGTTCACTGGTCGAGGTTTCGGTGACCGAGGTTAGCTCCTCGGTCGACTCCTCGGTCGATTCCTCCGTCACCGCTGCCTTCTCCTCGGATGCGGCCGCTTCCTGAGTCTCGGCCTCGTTCGTCGCGTCACTGGAGACCAACGACGCGGCCACCTCGCCACCCTCCGGGCCGGCACCGAGCGAGTCGGCAGTCGCGCCGGCCGGAGCCACCGGGTGGTAGTTGAGCAGGTTGTCGATGATGGTCCTGGCGTTCTCGTTGACGCCGTTCAGGCCGGTGCTGATGTTGGTGATGACACCGTTGATCCCACCGATCACGTTGTCGGCGACGATATCGCGGACCGAGTTGACCGCTGTGTTGACCGCGGCGCCCAGGTTGACCACCAGTTCGGCGGCCTGGCCCAGGCCGATCTGGGTGAGGGCCGCGGCGACGGTCGCGGCGAGATTCGTGGTCAGCTCGGTGACGAGGCCCGCGGTCGTCTTGGTGACACCGGCCAGCACGTTGCCGGGCGTGGTGAGCAGCGAGGTGCCGATCGTGATACCCGCACCCGTGACGTCGAATCCGCCGTTGAACAGTCCACCCAGCGCGGTGGTGTAACTGGCCAGATCGAGAGGATTGGATCCGATGGCGTCCAGTGCGACATTGAGGCCGTTCTGCACGCCGATCACGGCTTTCGCGGTGGCGTCCGTGATCGGGGACACCGCACCGAGCAGCGGGAAGCCGATATCGACCAGCCCGTTGAGAACGCCGGCGTTGTTGATGATCTTGATCGGGTTGATGGCCAGACCCTGGATGAGACCGACCACTCCGGTGAGCAGCTGACTGCCGCTCTGCTGGGCGAGTGTGTCCAGTGCGGCGTTCAGCGAGTCCACCGCGAGATTGACCTGGCCGGTGATCCCACTGAAGCCCAGGCCGACGGTGCCGACGACCCCGCCGAGGGTGGCAATCAGCGCGGTCGACAAAATGCTGTTGGTTCCGGCAGGCCCGGACAACAGGCCGGTGTCATGGTTGGGGTCCTGCCCCACCAGGGCGTCGCCGATGATGTTCACCACGCCGGCCAGCAGACCGGTGTAGCTGGACAACTTGAACGGGTTGTTGATCACATCGGTGATGGCGTACAGCGCGGTGTTCAGCGAGCCGATCAGGGTGCTGCCGATGATGTTGGTGATATCGCCGGGCAGTGTGACAGTCGAGCCGGCGACCCCGTTGATGCTCTCCGCCGTCATCGCCAGGCTGGCCTGAGAGTAGTTGCTGACCGCGGTCACCAGTGAGCCGAGGACACCGGTACCGGCGGCAGCGACGATGGGGTCCCAGAAACCGGTGTTGAGGCGCTGGGCCTCGGCGAGGGCACCGGCAAGGGTGTCGGTGGTGAAGGTCTCGACCGACCCGATGCCGGTGGTGATATCGGCGAGGCCGGTGCGCAGCGCCGCGATCAACCGGTCGACATCGGCGGGGTTGATGACGGCAGCCAACTGCACCTCAGCCGTGCTGACCTTGGGTATCGCAAAGGTACGGCCCTCGGTCGGGACCATCAGCGGGGTGAGCGCGATGGCGCTGGCCGCTGTCAGGGCGACTCCCGCCTTGAAGTAGGGACGGGCTGAGATCTCCATATGCGGTTTCCCCTTGAAACTGGTCAGTTGTATCGAATAGATCACGGTGAGCTTATGGAGCGGGGGGCCGATACGGTCGCATTTTGCGAGAACGTCAGTTATGGCTAGATCGCACACGAATTAGCTGAACCGGCGGTATCGCTGTCGATCGAACAGGGGGTGGGCTGTCCTCGGGGGCGCCCGATGACTGTTCGGGCATTGCTGTGCGCGGTGCCTTGTCAGCGTTCCTGCAGATGTTGCACAGGAAACGTTGTTACGCGCAGATTGCCGGAATCTCACCGACTGCGAGGGCCTGGTGAACAAGTGTGCACGGAACGGTTCCTTCGTGAATATGCTGAGCCAAGCTAAGTGTGATGAAGGTCACATTCTGCGCGGGCTGGATAATGCTCTCGCGCCGCCGCATGTGCCGGGTGCTCGACCTAGCAAGTGCTTGGTTGGTACGCTGTGCGAATGACACAGCCGGCAAGCCGTCGCGACGAGCTGCTGCAGCTCGCGGCGACGATGTTCGCCGAGCGTGGCCTCAAGGCCACCACAGTGCGCGATATCGCCGATTCGGCGGGCATCCTCTCGGGCAGCCTTTACCACCATTTCAAATCCAAGGAACAGATGGTCGAGGAGGTCCTGCGTGACTTTCTCGACTGGCTCTTCGAGCGCTATCAGCAGGTTCTCTCGAGCGAATCGACGCCCCTGGACCGGCTCAAGGGCCTGTTCATGGCGTCCTTCGAAGCGATCGAACACCGCCACGCGCAGGTGGTGATCTACCAGGATGAGGCCAAACGGCTGTCAGCGCTGGATCAGTTCGGTTTCGTCGACGAGCGCAACCGGGAACAGCGCAAGATGTGGATCGACCTGTTGCACGACGGGGTTGCCGACGGGTCCTTCCGTCCCGACCTCGACGTCGACCTGATCTATCGCTTCATCCGCGACACCACCTGGGTCTCGGTGCGTTGGTATCAACCCGGCGGACCGCTCACGGCCGAAGAAGTCGGCCGCCAGTACCTCGCCATCGTTCTTGGCGGCATCACCACAGAAGGAGTCTCGTAATGGCCTTGGGCTCAAAAGCAGTGGCCTCAGAAGCATTCGTCATCGATGCCGTGCGCACCGCGATCGGAAAGCGCAACGGGTCACTGGCCGGCGTGCACCCCGTCGACCTCGGCGCCACGGCCTGGCGCGGACTCTTCGATCGCAATGACGTCGACCCCGGTGCCGTGGACGACGTGATCGCGGGTTGTGTCGATGCGGTGGGCGGACAGGCGGGCAACATCGCACGGCTGTCGTGGCTGGCCGCCGGCTTCCCCGAGGAAGTCCCCGGCGTGACCGTCGACCGCCAGTGCGGCTCCAGCCAGCAGGCCATCTCCTTCGGGGCGCAGGCGATCATGTCCGGCACGGCCGATCTCATCGTGGCCGGCGGCATGCAGAACATGAGCCAGATCCCGATCAGCTCGGCCATGATCGTCGGTAAGGAATTCGGCTACACCTCACCCACCAACGAGTCCAAGGGCTGGCTGCACCGTTACGGCGACCAGGAGATCTCGCAGTTCCGCGGGTCCGAAATGATCGCCGAGAAGTGGAACCTGTCCCGCGAGGACATGGAGCGCTACGCCCTGGCCAGCCACCAACGAGCGCAGGAAGCCATCCGGGCGGGTTACTTCGAGAACGAGATCATCCCGGTCCAGATCGACGGGACCGCCTTCGTCACCGACGAGGGACCCCGCGATACGACCCTGGAGAAGATGGCCGGGCTCAAGACCCTCGTCGACGGCGGAAGACTGACTGCCGCCATGGCCAGCCAGATCTCCGACGGTGCCAGCGCGGTGCTGCTCGCCTCCGCGGACGCGGTGAAGCAGCACGGCCTGACGCCGCGCGCCCGGATCCATCACATCAGCGCCCGCGGTGCCGATCCGGTGTACATGCTCACCGGCCCGATCCCGGCCACCCACTACGCGTTGGAGAAGACCGGACTGTCCATCGACGATATCGACACGGTCGAGATCAACGAGGCGTTCGCTCCCGTCGTCCAGGCATGGATCAAGGAGACCGGGGTGGATCCGGCCAAGGTCAATCCCAGTGGTGGTGCCATCGCGCTCGGCCATCCGCTCGGTGCCACCGGTGCCAAGTTGTTCGCCACGATGCTCAACACCTTGGAGCGCACCGGCGGGCGTTACGGCCTGCAGACGATGTGTGAGGGCGGCGGTACCGCCAACGTCACCATCATCGAACGGCTCTAGGACTGCGCGGAGCGCAGCTCCCGCCACACCCGGGCCGGCGTCATCGGTAGCCGACGCATGCGCGCACCGCATGCGTCGGCTATTGCGTTGGCCAGCGCGGGGGCGACCGGGTTGTACGGCGACTCGCTCATCGACTTGGCGCCGAGTGGCCCCAACTCGTCGTAGGTATCGGCGAAGTACACCTCGGTGAACGGAACATCCGCGAACTGGGGAATATGGTAGTTGCGCAGCGTCGCGGTCGTCACCACACCGTCGGGGTCTATCTGGATCTCCTCGAACAGCGCCGAGCCGATCGCCTGTGCCACACCGCCTTCCACCTGACCGCGGCACTGCTGGGGATTCATCACCACTCCGGCGTCGGCCGCATGGACCGACTGCAGGATCCGGACCTCGCCGGTCTCGGTGTTGACCGCGACGCGGAAGGCCTGCACGTTGAACGCGACCGACCGCGGTGTGCCGTCGTGAGCCGCGGTACTGCTCATCGGTGTGGGCAGCGCCGAGAAGTCCACCAGGCGATCGCCGCACTGAACACCGTTGCGTCCCAACGTGCATGTCGCGCGGTCGGCTCCGCTCAGTGCGCTGGCGGCCGCGGTCAACCTGGTGCTCAATTCGCGGCACGCCAACAGTGTCGCCCGTCCGGCGACCACGGTTCCTGCCGAGCCGAACGCGCCGGTGTCGTAACCGGTTGTGGCGGTGTCGGATTGACGTACCACGATCCGTTCGGGAACGGTGCCCAGTTCGGTCGCCGCAAGCTGGGTGTGCACCGTGGTGGTGCCATTGCCGAACTCGGTGGTCCCCACGTCCAGGGTGTACACGCCGTCGGCGTCGACGGTCACCGTCGCCTCGCCGTAATGCCCGCGCGGCGGAATGGTGGCGATCATGGCCACGGCCATTCCCTCGCCGACCGCCCACCCAGCGGGTGCGACCGCACCGTTACCTGCCCGCAACGCCGATTCGGCGAGGTCCAGGCATTGGTCGAGACCGTAACTCCCGAAGGTCAGATCGTCGTCGAGGACGTGGGAGTCCACGAACCGGTCACCGGGAACGACGACATTGCGCCGTCGGAACTCGAAGGGGTCGATGCCTTGCCGATGCGCCAATTCGTCGATCGCGGATTCGACGGCGAACATGACCTGGCCGAGGCCGTAACCGCGAAACGCGCCGGATGGGAGGTTGTTGGTGTAGACGGCGTGGGCATCCACCCGTTTGTTCGGACTGCGGTATATCGCAACGGATTCCCCGCACCCGTGGAACATCACGCCGGGACTGTGGTTACCGTAGGCACCGGCGTCGACCAGTGCATCGACCGTCAGTGCGGTGAGAATGCCGTCGGCATCGGCGGCGACGGTGACGTCCACCCGGAACGGATGCCGACACGGTGCCACGGTGAACTGATCGGTGCGACTGAATTCGTAGCGCACCGGCCTGCCCAGCCGCAGCACCGCCATCGCCACCAGATCCTCGGTCAGCATCTCCTGCTTACCGCCGAATCCGCCGCCGACGCGGCGGGTGAACACCCGCACCCCGTCCGGCTCCAGGCCGAAGATATGGCACAGTTCGTCGCGCACCAGGAAGGGCACCTGCGAGCTGGTCCGGATCACCAAGCGCCCGTCGGGATCCCGCCATCCGGTGCAGCCGTGGGTCTCCAGATGCACATGCTGTACCCGCTGGGTCTGCCAGCGGCCGCGCACGACGGCACCCCCGGCCGACTCGGCCGCCGCGATACCGTCCTGGACCGAACCCACCTCGCCGTGTAGCTCGGCGACCAGGTTGTGCGCCGGATCGCAGATGCGGGATTCGGGTCCCTTGTCGGCATGCAGTGCCGGCGCGCCTGGCGCCCGTGCGGCCTCCGGATCGAACACCGCGGGCAGGATCTCGTAGTCGACAATGAGTGCCCGGCAGGCCTTTTCGGCGGTGCCGAGATCATCGGCGATCGCCGCGGCCACCCGCTGGCCGACGAAACGTACGGTGTCGTCGAGGATCACGGTGTCGTCAGGATCGTCATCACGTGATTCGTGGCGGGCCGTCGAGAATCGGACCGGAGGGCTGTCATGGTGCGTCAGGACCAGTCGCACGCCCGGAATCGACTGGGCCGCCTCGATATCGATCGATCGGATGCGGGCGTGTGGCACCGGACTGTGCAGCACCGCCAGGTGCAGCAATCCTTCCGATGTCTCGTCCATCGTGTACTGCTCGGTGCCGGTGACCACTGCGACACCGGCGGGCGCGCCGATCGATCGACCGACATCGCTGCCACCGGGCTTCTCGGTGTTCGTGACGCCGGCTATCGCATCCCCGATGGCGCGATAGCCGGTGCATCGGCAGAGGTTTCCCTTGAGCTGCTGAGGTAGGTCGTCGGTATGGTCGGTGGAACCGGCGGGGGGCAGTGCCGCCGCGGTGGTGACCATGCCCGCGGTGCAGAATCCGCACTGGAATCCCGCGGCTTCCAGAAAACGTCGCTGTACCGGATGCAGGTTCTCCGGTGTGCCCAGCCCCGCGACGGTGGTGACGTGGCGTCCGTCAGCCCGGAAGGCGGGAAACACACAGGAGTGCACGGGATCACCGTCCACCAGCACCGAACAGGCCCCGCAGTCGCCGGCATCGCAGCCCTTCTTCACCTCGAAGTGGCCATGCTCGCGCAGGTAGGTACGCAGACACTGGCCGGGGCGCGCGGTGTCGGTGCAGTCGTTGCCGTTGACCGTGACCTTCATGTCAGCTCGGTACGAATCTGTTCGGCCAGGGTCAACGTCACCGCCCGCCGCCAGTCCGGATCACCGTGCACATCGCGGGTGATGTCCTGCTCGGCGATTCCCCCCAGCGCGTCACGCAGATGGGCGGCGGTGGGCAGGGTGTCGAAGCGGAACACCAGCGGGCGCACCGTCGCTGCGGTGACGGAGACCACGAACTCCCCGTCGGCGTGGCGCCGTCCGATGACCACGGCGCTGGACCGGCCCAGTGGTGACGGGGCGAGCTTGCGATAGGCGGTGCGCGCGGCGAGCGAGTGGGCAGGAATCTGGACCGAGCGCAGGAGATCTCCCGGTTGTAGTGCATTGCGGGAGTCGCCGGTGACGAAGTCGGTGATCGGTAGGACGCGATCGGACCCATCGGCGCACCATACGGTGACGGTGCCGTCGAGGGCGGAGACCAGGGAGATCATCGCCCCGGCGGGAAAGGACAGGCAGATGTTGCCGCCCATGGTGGCGGTGCGCCAGATCTTGGCCGAGGCCAACAACGCGGTGCAGCATTGCGCGAACAGCGGAGCCGCGATCCAGTGCGGTCGGGCGGACGGCAGCAGCTTCGAGAGCCCGCCGAGTTCGGCGACCGTACACGTCGCCGCGAGTTCCACTCCCTCCTCGCTCAGCGTGACCGGTGCCCATCCCAGTCCGGTGATGTCGACAAGGCGGGACACGGCGGGCTGTGGTTCGGAGAACAGCCAGGTCCCGCCGGCCAGGATGGCGTCGGTCGACCTCAGTGGCCACACCTCATCGCGGCGGGCGGGCGTGCGCACCGCCTCGACGCTGTTGAGGTCCATCTGACGACCCTAAGGGCAACATGGTGGCCGCGCAGCCCGAAACCATCGAACTGCGCAGTCGTGCAGACACTGTGACAATCAGAGGATGCGTGTGTACCGCGGACACCTGATGCACATCGGCGGGTCACCAGAGTTGATGCAGGCACGGGACCACCTGGTGAGCATTCCCGACGGCGTGCTCGCGGTGGACGATACCGGAACCATCGGCTTCAGCGGCCGATACGACCGGTTGCCGGCCACGTATGCCGAGGCCACGGTCGTGGACTGCCGTCCGGGCTTCCTGCTGCCGGGATTCGTCGACACACACCTGCACTTCCCTCAGACCCGCTGCACCGACTCCTACGGCGGCGGGCAGCTGTTGGACTGGTTGCAGCGCTGCATCTTTCCTGCCGAGGCGATGCTGGCCGACGCCGAGTATGCACGTGCTGTGGCCGGCGATTTCTGCGCGCGCCGGATCGCGGTCGGCACCACCACCGCAATGGTGTTCGGCTCGGCGTTCCCCGAGGCCCAGGACGCGCTCTTCGAGGAGTCCTGCCGCACCGGTCTGCGCACGGTGTCGGGGCGGGGCATCCAGACGGTGGGACCGGATGCGGCGGCGCCGCTGATCACCACCGAGGATGCCGCGATCACGCTGACCGACAGCGAGATCCGGCGTTGGCACGGCGCCGGATCCGGACTGGCCGGTGTCGCGGTGATACCGCGTTTTGCGCTGTCGGTCACTGCCGCCACCCTGCACGGACTGGGCGAGCTCTATGACTCGGTGCGGGGTAGTGGTGTCTACTTTCATACCCATCTTTCCGAGAATGCAGCCGAAATTGATTCTGTCCGTTCCAGTTTCGGTGTGCGAGATTACCTGGATACCTACGACGGGCGGCTCACGGGTGGCGCTCGGTCGTTGTTGGGCAGACGAAGTGTCTTCGCGCATGCCGTGCACTGCAGCCAGAGCGAACTTGCCCGGTTGGCCGAGACCGGGAGCTCGGTGGCACATTGTCCGACCTCGCAATTGTTCCTCGGGTCGGGCACCATGCCGTGGCGACGCACCGCCGATGCCGGCGTGAACATCGCCCTGGGTACCGATATCGCCGCAGGCGACGAGTGGTTGATCCCGCGTGTCCTCAACGACTGCTTCAAGGTTCATATCAGCGAGCCGGCCGGACAAGGGCTGTCGATAACGCCTGCCGAGCTGCTGTACACGGCGACGGTGGCGGGGGCGCGGGCGCTGGACATGCAGGACCGGGTCGGCAACCTCGACGCAGGCAAGGAAGCAGACTTCGTGGTGATCGCCCCCGATCGGCAGGTGATGTTGCCGGAGGTATTGGCGCGCATCGACTCCGAGGACACCGACCGGCTGCTGTTCACGCTGCTGATGAGTATGCGCGAGGAGGCCGTCGGTCAGGTGTACGTGCGCGGTCGCTTGCTGACTGCCGATTAGTTGGTGGCCGGGGTGAGTGGCCCACCGAGAATATTGCCCGCGATACCGCGGAGGATGTTGGTGCCGTCCTCGTTTCGCAGCTCCTCGTACCATTGCGCAGTCAACTCGGGATCCTTGGCATGGGTGACATCACAACGTTTGCGGGCCCGCAGGACGAGCTCGCCCGCTCGTTCGGTACGGGCCTCCTGATACGCGATCAATGCCGCATGCACATCGTCGGGATGGTCCTTGAATGCCCATTGCAGTGCGATGGCGTCTTCCATGGCCGAACACCCACCTTGTCCGATATCGGGTGTGGTGTTGTGCGCCGCATCGCCCAGCACCGCCACGCGCCCCTTCACCCAGGTGTCGAAGGGGTCCAGATCCAGGATCTCGACCCGGTTGGTGGCCTGCGGATCCAGCGCGTCGATCAGGGTCTGCACCCCGGGAGCCCAATCGGCGAAGTGCCCGCGCAGCACCTCGCGGGCGCTGCCCCGGCGGTAGGGCAGACCCTGCTCCTCGACGACATCGAAGAAGAAGTAGAAGCGCCCGTCGGATACGGGCATCACCGAAACCCGCTTGCCGTCACCGACATAGGTGGTCCATTCGGTGGCCGGACCGATCGCCTCATCGGTGGCGACCAAGCCGTTGTAGTTCACGTAGCCGGCGTAGCGCCGCGTCACCGGGGTGCCCAACACGTATTCGCGGGTGATCGAGCCGGCGCCGTCCGCGCCGATGATCGCATCGGCGTGGATCGTCGTGCCGTCGGCGAAGGTGGCCGTCGCGGCGTCGGGACTGTCGCCGACCTCGACCATGGTCATACCGAACCTGATGTCATCCATCCCGTACGCCTGCATCAACATCAGTTGGAGTTCGGCCCTGGCGATGGGGTAAGGGCGTTGACCGACCTCATCGATCAGGGGTTGCATCGAGAATCGGCACATCGTCGCACCAGTGTGCCCATCGACGTAACTCATCGTCTCGACCAGCCCGCCGAGCTGTTCGGTCTCCTCGCGCAGGCCCAGATAGTTCAGGCATTTCACCCCGTTGGACCACACCGAGATCGCCGCACCCACCGGCTTGTTCTCGGTGACGCGCTCGTAGACGGCGGTCTCGATACCGATCTGGCGCAGTGCGATGGCCGCGCTCAATCCGCCCATGCCTGCGCCGATGATGGCGACCTTCAATTGATCAGCTCCCGCGGTAGGTGGAGTAGGCGTACGGGGACAACAGCAGCGGCACGTGATAATGCCCGGAGAGTTCGGTGATCTCGAAGGCGATCACCACCTCCGGGTAGAAGCCCACGAGTCCTTCGGCGGCGAAGTAGGCGGCGGTGTCGAAATGCAGCCGGTACACCCCTGCGGCGAGTTCTCCGCCGAACTCCGGGATGCGTCCGTCGGAATCGGTGATGCCGTCGGCCACCACGGTGCCGGCAGCGGTCAGGGTGACCGCCACCCCGGCTGCGGGCGTTCCGGTGGTGGCATCCAGGACATGTGTCGACAACGTCATGTGACCCATCATGTCGGCTCACTCAGCAGTCGTTCCAGCCGTAGCCGGTTGATCTTGGCGAGCTCGTTGCGCATCACCCGACGCTCGGTTACGGGGTCGTTGGCCAGGCGGTCGGTGAGGATGTCCAGAAGTTCCTCTGCCGAACGGCCACTGGCGCACACCAGATACACATAGCCGAACCGCTGCTCGTACTCCCGGTTCTTCTGGGCGAGCGCCGCTTTCACCGAATCGTCGGCGTCGGCCACCCGAGCCTGTTCGCGGGCCGACGACGGATTGTCTGCCCGGGCCCCGATGCGGGGGTGCCCGTCGAGCGCGGCGTCGATCTCGGCATCGGGAAGCTCGGCGAGGATGCGATCCGCCCTGTCGTAGAGGGCGTCGGCGTCCCGGAACGGCGCGGCCGCCAGCACCCGCCGAGCCCAGATGGTCGAGGAGCACACCTCGAACAGCAGATGCATCTGCCCACGCTCGGACAGGGAGTTGAAGTTGGCCAGTCCGATTGCCTTCACGGGAGGTCGTTGAGCCTGCCGAACCGCGCCGCGGCAATGGGATTGGCATCGGCGACCAGATCGGTGAATCGATAATTGACGATCTTGGCCACCTCGATCAGCGCGTAGGCTCGCTCGGTCGAGACCGAGTTGTCCATCCGTGCCCAACCGTTGCGCAGCACCCGGTCGAAACGCTCGGTCTCCCTGGCGCAGATGATCAGCGGGAAGCCGAAGTGCTCGCGGTAGGCCGCGGCCAGGCTCACCACATCCTGGTGGTCGTCGGAGTCCAGATTGCTCAACGCGACATGGTCGACGGCGAGGACCTGCCCGGTCTCGTCCTCGGCGCCCAGATCGGGAAACGAGTCGAGCATTTCCTGCTGTTGTTCGGTGTTGCCGGTCAGCACCGCATCCTGGAAGGCCTCCCGCAGGGCTGCGGTATCGGCGAACGGCCGCTGATCGAAGGCTCGGTCGGCGGCCCACCCGACGCCCTGCACCACGTGCCCG
Source organism: Mycobacterium sp. VKM Ac-1816D (assembly GCF_000416385.1). Taxonomy (NCBI): domain Bacteria; kingdom Bacillati; phylum Actinomycetota; class Actinomycetes; order Mycobacteriales; family Mycobacteriaceae; genus Mycobacterium; species Mycobacterium sp. VKM Ac-1816D. Next base: position 60,040 of record NZ_AOHQ01000104.1, on the reverse strand, counting down.
AACACCTCGGTGAACCGCTCGCGGGTCATCGTGTTCACCTCGTCGAGGGTGATCGACCCGGATCCCGCCACCCGCGGGCCCTTCTTGCCCAGGTGGAAGAACACGATGTTCAGCGCGATCGCGGTGATGGCGCCGGTGCTGATGCCGCTGCCGAACAGGATGTCCAGCCCGGCGGGCAGTGTCGAGGAGATCGCCGGGTAGGAGGTGACCAACAGTGCCAACGCCAGGCTGGTGGTGACGATGATGACGTTGCGATGGTCGGTGAAATCGACCTTGCCGAGGGTCTGGATGCCGACGACGGCGACGGTGGCGAACAACGTCAGTGCCGCACCACCGAGCACGGGGTTCGGGATCGACGCGACGATGGCGGCGACCTTGGGCAGGAAGCCGAGCAGGATCATGATGGCGCCGGCCGCCGCGACCACCCACCTGCTCTTGACGCCGGTGAGTCGGACCAGCCCGACATTCTCGGAGAACGCGGTGTAGGGAAAGGAATTGAAGATGCCGCCGATGGTGGTGGCGACACCATCGGCGCGCAACACGTTGCCGATATCGGATGGGCGGACCCGCTTGCCGACGATCTCTCCGGTCGCGATCGTGCTGCCGGTGGACTCGACGGCGATGATCATCATCACGATGATCATGGTGATGATCGCGATGATGTCGAATTTGGGCATTCCGAAGGCAAACGGCGGGGTGAACCCGAACATGGCGGCTTCGCCGACCCGATCGAAGTTCATGTCGCCGAGCGCATAGGCGACCGCACAGCCTGCCACCAGCCCGAGCAGGACGGCGATGGTCGACATGAATCCGCGGAACAGCCGCTGGATGGTGACGATGACCGCGATGGTGCCCAGGGCGTAGAGCACCCACCGCAGGTTGCCGGGGTCGGGTTCGTGGGTGGCCGGATTGGTCACCGCGTCCAGTGCTCCGATGGGCACCAGGCACAGACCGATGATGGTGATCAGGGTGCCGGTGACCACCGGCGGGAAGAAGGTGAGCAGCCGGACGAACACCGGCGCGATGAGGAAGGTGAAGACACCGGCGACGATGACGGCGCCGTAGACGTAGAGCAGGCTCGCGGTGCCGCCGCCGTGTGCCAGGCCGATCGCGATGATGGGTGCGACACCGGCGAAGGTGACACCCTGCAGCAGCGGCAGTCGCACGCCGACATTCTTGAATCCGACGGCCTGGATGATCGATGCGATACCGCAGGTGAACAGGTCGGCGGTGATCAGCATGACCAGCTCTTCGCGCGACAGCCCGAGCGCATTGGCGATCAGGATCGGCACCAACACCGCACCCGCGTAGAACGCCACCACGTGCTGGAAGCCGTAGGTGGCGAGTTTGGGCAGGGGCAGCACCTCGTCGACGGGGTGCACGCGCTTGCGCTGGCTCTTGGTGGGTGCCGACATGCCGATCAGAATCCGGCAGCCGTGCTTAGTTTTCGTGTCGAGCGCGTTTCGCCCACGTTGCTGATGGGCCCGATCCGCCCGGTCAGTGGTCGTGCAGGATGACGCCGCGGATGTTGTGGCCCGCCAGCATGTCGTCGAACGCGACGTTGATGTCGCCGAGCTTGTATTCGGTGGTCACCGACTCGTCCAGCAGCAGCTGCCCGTCCCGGTAGAGGCTGAGCAGTTTCGGGATGTCGGCTCGGGGGTTGGCCTCGCCGTACAGGCTGCCCAGGAGTCGTTTCTGGAAAAGGGTGAACATCGCCATCGGTAGTGTCGGGGTGACGTCGGTCATCGATGCGATGCCGGTGAGCACCACCGCCCCACCCTTGCGCACCATGTCCAGTGCGGAGCCGATCATCTGTCCCTCGACGAGGCCGACGGTCAGGATGGCCGAGTCGGCCATCACACCCTTGGTGAGCTCGGCGGCCAGCGCGGTGGCCTCCTCGAAGGAGGTGACGAAGTGTGTGGCGCCCAGTTCGGTTGCCTTGGCGCTCTTCTCGGCCACCAGATCGACGGCGATGATGTGGGCCGCCCCGGCGATCCTGGCGCCCTGGATGGCTCCGGCACCCACGCCGCCGACACCGATCACCACGACGGTGTCGCCGGGGGCGACCTCGGCGGTGTTCACTGCCGATCCCCAGCCGGTGGTGATACCGCAACCCAGCAGGCAGGCCCGGTTCAGCGGCAGGTCGTCGTCGATCTTGACCAGTGAGGCGTCCGAGACGACGCCGTACTGGGCGAAGGTTCCCAACAGCAGGGCCACATAGATCCCCTGATCGCCGATATGCCTGCGGAATGTGCCGTCGAGCTGTGTTCCGGCAAGCAGCATGGCGCCGAGGTCGCAGAGATTCTGCTGCCCGCTGGCACACCACCGGCACTTGCCACAGGCAGGTAGGAAGGAGGCGACCACGTGGTCACCGGGCTTGAGGTCGCGGACGCCGGGGCCGACCTCCTGGACTATGCCTGCGCCCTCGTGGCCGCCGATCACCGGGAAGGGGACGGGAAAGTCACCGGTGCGCGGATGGTGATCGGAGTGGCACAACCCGGTCGCCTCGAAGGAGACCAACACCTCGCCCTCCTGGGGTGGGTCGAGGTCGACCTGCTCGATACTCCAGTCTCCGTTGATCTCCGAGAGAACCGCCGCGTCCATCTTCATCGCCCCACGCTACGAGCTGGTCGGGACGTGGGTCCGGCAAATCGGGGAATTACACCTCAGGGTCGGATGAAGGCGGCGGCCGCGGTCAGCCGTGCGACGGCCTCATCGACGATCCGCGGGACGAGTTCGGCGCAGCTAGGTAGATCGTCGAGGATGCCGGTGACCTGTCCGGAGGCCAGCACACCGGCCTCGGTGTTGCCCTCGACCAGGCCGGCCTTGAGCAGCATCGGGGTGTTGGCGGCCATGATGACCTGTGACCAGGTGAGATCCTTGCCGTGGCGCATTGCCAGGCCGTCGGTGATCATGGAGCGCCACGACATCTGCGACATCTTCTTGAACTTCTGCGCGTTGCCCACCGCGGCGGCCAGACCCCGCACGGGCGAGCCGTTTTCGAGCTTGTCCACCAGGCCGGTGCGCAACACGCGGTGCGGCATACCGTCGACACGGGTGGAGACCACGGTGCCGTCCAGCGCCGCCTGCAGATAGCGCTGCTTGACCGCCTCGGGCACCGTCGAGTCGGAGGTCAGCAGGAAGCGGGTCCCCATCGCCACGCCCGCCGCACCGTAGGACAGGGCCGCGGCCAGCCCGCGCCCGTCGAAGAATCCGCCTGCGGCGATGACCGGCATCCCGGTGTCGGCGACGGCGTCGAGCACCGAGGGCAGCAGCAGGGTCGTCGCGATCGGGCCGGTGTGGCCGCCGCCCTCACCGCCCTGCACGATCACCGCGTCCGCACCCCAGCCGGCCACCTTCTTGGCGTGCTTGGCCAACCCGACCGACGGGATGACCACCACGCCGGCGTCCTTGAGCCGGGCGATCAGGTCGGGTTTGGGAGCCAGCGCGAAGGAGGCGACTTTGACCCCTTCGCGGATCAGGAGGTCGACGCGGTCGTTCGCGTCCCCGGCGTCGGCGCGGATGTTGATCCCGAACGGTTTGTCGGTCGTGGCCTTGACCTTGGTGACGGCGGTCTGCAGTTCGGCCAGTGTCATGGTTGCCGAGGCGAGGATGCCCAGGCCGCCCGCGTTGGAGGTGGCGGCGACCAGTCGCGCGCCGGCCACCCAGCCCATGCCGGTCTGGACGACCGGGTGCTCGATGCCGACCAGTTCGGTCAGTGCGGTGCTCAGTGTTGCCATCGCTACACCCGGACCTCTTTGTCGCGCAGCGACTTCGGATCGATGACCTCGCGCAGCAGGCGCTGCTCCTCGGCGTTCGGCAGCCGGGTGGTCTCGGCCTCGGCCAGTCCGTGTACCTCGAAGGAGGTGTTCTCGGCGACCTGGTCGGCGTCGACACCGGGGTGCAGGGACACTGCACGCATCTGGCGGTCGGGGCCGTTGAAGTCGAACACGCCCAGATTGCTCACCACCCGATGGATGTTGGCGAACCGGAAGGCCGGATTGGCGGGATCGATCTTGTCCCAGCCGATCCCGGACACGATGTCCACCGACTCGGTGAAGACACGCGCGGAGTGGTTGCCGACGAAGTAGCTGGTGGCGTGGTTGATGGAGTTGCCGGGGGCGCCGCGCACACCGAACATCTGGCGGGTCGGGTGCTGGATCGGCCCGAATGCGGACAGGTTCTGGTTGCCGTACCGGTCGATCTGGTTGGCGCCCATCACCACGTGGCGCCGGCCCCAGGCCAGGGTCTCGAAGACGCGGTTGAACGGCATCCAGCCCTCGATGGCGGCCGGCGCGCCGATGGCCGGGGTGTCGGCGATCATGCGCGCCTCACCGTCGGTCAGCACGATTTCGGGGGCGAAGGTCAGCCGCGCCAGGCGCGCACCGATCTGGACGAGGGTCGTCATGGGCGAGACCATGATCTCGCCGGCATCGCGGAACAGTTCGGCGCACGCGACGGCGCACACCTCGGCACGGGTCACGGACATCACGCCTGATCCTCCTTCACACGCTCTTCGCGCGAGCGCTCATCGGCGAACTTACGCACCGCTGCTTGGTAATCGGCCTCGCTGCCGGATAGGTAGGTCTGCACGAACTCGGCCCAGGTCTCGTCGGAGCCGGCGGCTTCGGCGTAGTGCCGCTGGAACTTCTCGTCGCGGCGGTAATCGGGCTCGTTGGTGGTGAAGTGCGCGCCGTTGGGCGCTTCCACCACGACGTCGACCATCATCCGGTTGATCAGCTGTTGTTGCGGGACCGTCGATTTCACCAGTTCCTCGGTGGACACCACCTTCTCGACGGAGAGGAACCGCCGGGTGGCCGACATGAGGAACAGATCGTCGAAATAGGGGTCGATCCCGGTATAGGCGGCGTTGCCGCGCGCATCCCCGATGTTCATGTGCACGAATGCGGCATCCAGGTTCAGCGCAGGCATGGCGATCAATTCCTGATCGTCATAGGGCGATTTCACGGTCTTGAGCTCGTCACCCCAGAAGGTACGGACATCGCTGCCGAGCCCGGCGCGGATCGGCAGGAACGGCAGCCGCTGGGCCGCGGCCTGTAGACCGCAGCGCAGCATGCCCTCGTCCATCTCGCGCGCCTCGACGGCACCACTGGTGCGGGCCTTGGCGAACCACGGATCGTAGAACGGCGGGGAATCCAGCGACACGAATCCGTAGTAGACGCGCTTGACCTTGTCGGCCGAGCACAGCAGCCCCAGATCGGGTCCGCCGTAGGTCACCACGGTCAGGTCCTTGACGTCGGTGCGCAGCAGTGCGCGGATGAACGCCATCGGTTTGCGTCGCGAACCCCACCCGCCGATACCGATGGTCATGCCGCTCTCGACGGACGCAACGGCCTCGTCGAGTGTTGTCCTCTTGTCTGTCATAGCTATTTAGATCCCTTATCGGTTCCGGCGAACGCGTCGCGGTGCTCATCGGATACGCCTGCGAGGTTGAGCTCGAACGTGAAGCCCTGCTCCATGCGGTATCGCGCATTCACGGGCTGCACGTCGATGAAGTTCAGCGCTTCCTTGGCGGCACGGATCACCCGGGTGTCCTTGGCGGCGATATCGCGGGCGACGCGCAAGGCGGCCTCGTCGAGATCATCGCGTGGCACCACCTCGTGCACCGAGCCGAAGTGGTGCAGGGTCTCGGCGGGAACCGTGGCGGCGGTGAAGAACAGCCGGCGCATCAGATGCTGGGGAACGAGCCGGGACAGGTGGGTCGCCGCGCCGAGCGCGCCGCGTTCCACCTCGGGCAGACCGAATTTCGCATCATCGGAGGCGACGATGACATCGGCATTGCCGACCAGGCCGATACCGCCACCGACGCAGAAGCCGTTGACGGCGGCCACCACGGGTACCTCGCATTCGTACACCGCCTTGAAGGCGTGATAGCACCCGCGGTTGGCGTCGATGAGCGCGGTGAATCCGTCGGTGTTCTGCATCTCCTTGATGTCGACACCGGCGTTGAACCCGCGACCCTCGGCCCGCAGGATCACCACGTGGGTGCTGCGGTCGCGGCCGGCGGCGGTGATGGCATCGCCGAGCTCGAACCAGCCCTGCGAGGGGATGGCGTTCACGGGTGGGTAATTCACGGTCACCGAGACGATGCCCGGTTCGACTGTCGTGGTGGTGATCATCAGTCACTTCCTCGTGGGGTCGCTACCTAAGCAAGCACTTGCTTGGTACGCTAGCACAGTGACTGACGCGGCTGGAATCGATCTGCAACTGGGTGGCCGGGTGGTCTTGGTGACCGGCGGGGTCCGCGGGGTCGGCGCGGGCATCAGTGAGGTCTTCGCCGGTCAGGGCGCCACCGTCATCACCTGCGCGCGCCGGCCCGTGGAGGGTTCGCCCTATGAGTTCCACTCCTGCGATATCCGTGACGACACGGCCGTGCAGGCCCTCATCGACGCGATCGTGACAACGCACGGCCGACTCGATGTGGTGGTGAACAACGCGGGCGGATCGCCCTACGTGCCTGCCGCCGATGCCTCGGCCAAGTTCAGCACCAAGATCATCGAACTCAATCTGATCGGCGCGCTATCGGTCTCCACGCATGCCAATACCGTCATGCAGAGACAGGAGACCGGCGGAACCATCGTCAACATCTCCAGCGTCAGCGGACACCGCCCCACCCCGGGAACCGCGGCCTACGGTGCCGCCAAGGCCGGTATCGACAACCTCACCACCACGCTGGCGGTCGAGTGGGCGCCCAAGGTTCGGGTGAACTCGGTCGTCGTGGGCATGGTCGAGACCGAACAGGCCGACCTGTTCTACGGTGATGCCGAGTCGATCGCCGCAATATCGGCCAATGTGCCACTGCGGCGCCTGGCGAAACCGGCCGATATCGGTTGGGCTGCAGCTTTTCTGGCGTCGCCGGCGGCGTCCTACATCAGTGGCGCCGCGCTGGCGGTGCACGGCGGCGGCGAGCCGCCGCACTATCTGTCGACCACCACAGCTGACATCAAAAAGTAAGAGGAGATATTCCCATGGGTTTGCTCGACGGCCGGGTAGTCATCGTGACGGGCGCAGGCGGCGGCATCGGCCGGGCGCATGCGCTGGCCTTCGCCGCGGAGGGTGCACGGGTCGTGGTCAACGACATCGGTGTCGGCCTGGACGGCTCACCGGCCGGCGGTGGTAGCGCCGCGCAGGGCGTCGTCGACGAGATCATCGCCGCCGGGGGCGAGGCGGTGACCAGCGGCGCCAATGTCGCCGACTGGGCGCAGGCCGAGGGATTGATCCAGACCGCGGTGGATTCATTCGGCGGGCTCGACGTTCTGGTCAACAACGCCGGCATCGTGCGCGACCGGATGTTCGTCAACGCCACCGAGGAGGAGTTCGACGCCGTCACGGCCGTGCATCTCAAGGGGCATTTCGCCACCATGAAACATGCCGGGGCATACTGGCGCGCCCAGTCCAAGGCCGGCAAGACGGTGGATGCCCGCATCATCAACACCTCCTCCGGCGCGGGCCTGCAGGGCAGCGTCGGGCAGGCGACCTACAGCGCGTCCAAGGCCGGTATCGCCGCGCTCACCCTGGTCGCCGCGGCGGAGATGGGTCGGATCGGTGTGACCGCCAACGCCATTGCGCCCTCGGCCCGTACCCGGATGACCGAGACGGTCTTCGCGGACATGATGGCCACCCAGGATTCGGCCTTCGACACCATGGCTCCGGAGAACATCTCGCCGCTGGTGGTGTGGCTGGGCAGCGTCGAGTCGCGTGAGGTGACCGGGCGGGTGTTCGAGGTCGAGGGCGGGATCATCCGGGTTGCCGAGGGCTGGGCACGCGGTGCCGAGGTCGACAAGGGCGCGCGCTGGGACCCGGCCGAGCTGGGGCCCGTGGTCGGCGATCTGCTGGCCAAGTCGCGCACCCCGCTGCCGGTCTTCGGGGCCTGATTCCTCGCGGTTTGTGGAGTTTCACCCGCACTCGTCGCGGGTGAAACTCCACAAACCGCACGGGCTCAGCGCAGGAACACCGCCGCATACAACACCGCGGTCACGGTCACGAAGACCAGCAGGAACCGCCGCGTGGCACGCCCCCGACGATCCGCGGGCAGAGCGCCAGGCAACGCCACGGCCGACAGCAGCCCGGCGACCAGTCCCACGACGGTTCCGAACATCAGGCCATAGCCGTGTGGATCGGTGCCGGGATCGCCGGAAAGGCCGGACCGGGCAACCAGATACAGGCACATCAACCACAGGAGTGCCGCGGTCGAGCCCAGCAGCCCGGCGACCGCCCGCCCGATGATCGGGCTCACGCAACCGCGGGGTCGCAGATCAGGATCGGGATCTTGCGATCGGTGTAGGACCGGTAGTTCGCGAAGTCGGGGTACATGGCGTCGAGCTTGGGCCAGTACTCGTCGCGCTCGGCATCGGTGGCCTCCCGGGCCACCAGGTCGAGCTTTTCCTTCTTCGTCTGGAAGGTGATGTTCGGGTCGGCCTTGATGTTCAGGTACCACATCGGGTTGGTGGCCCGGCCACCTTGGGAGGCCACCAACACGATGCGCCTGCCCTCCTGCAGGAACAGCAGCGGACTGTCCCGTGGCTCCCCGGACTTGCGGCCGGTGGTGGTCAGGATGCCTACCTCGGCGCCACGCAGGAATTTGTTGCCGAGCTTGCCGCCGGACTTCTTGAACAGCCAGGTATTGGCACGCGACATCCATTTGATGCCGGTGCCGACCGCCTTGGAGTTGAGGCCTTCGATCTGTTTGGGGCTCAGAGGCTTGGGTGGTGTGGGCATGCCGAAACCCTAACGGCTGATGAACGGCTTGAGCGACGCCCGGATGTGGTGGATCCGGGGATCGTGGGCGGGGATCAGAAACGTCTCGTCGACATGGGAGCACACGCGCCTGCCGAACAGCCGAGGCTTGGTCAGCACGTCGAAACGAGCACGGATGTGGTCCCCGTCGACGGTGAACTCCGGTGGCGTGGTCTTTTCGATGACCTTGAACTGCGGACCGTTGTTCAGGCTGCGCCGCAGGTGATCTCCCGACCGCCCGGTCTTGAGCCCCATCTCGATGCGGATGCAATCCGGATGAAATGGGACGGCATCCGCGCGATGGGTCGACAGCGCGTCGATATAGGACTGCGCCGCCGCGATCCGTTCGGCGTCCGAGACGGCCATGCGGTCTCAGATCCTTTCGATGATGGTGCCCGTGCTCAGCGCGCCACCGGCGCACATCGTGATGAGCGCGGTGCTCTTGCCGGTGCGTTCCAACTCGTGCAGCGCGGTGGTGATCAACCGGGCGCCGGTGGAGCCGACGGGGTGCCCCAGCGCGATGGCGCCGCCGTTGACGTTGACCTTGTCCATGTCCGCCCCGTGCACCTGCGCCCAGGACAGCACCACGGAGGCGAAAGCCTCGTTGATCTCGACGAGGTCGATATCGCCCATCTTCATCCCGGCCTTCTCCAGCACCTTGGCGGTCGACTGCACCGGGCCGTCGAGGTGGTAGTAGGTCTCGGCGCCGACATTGGCCTGCGCGACGATCCGGGCGCGCGGCGTGAGGCCGTGGGCCTTGGCCACATCGCTGTCCATCCACAGCACCGCCGCCGCGCCATCGGAGATCTGTGAGGAGGTTCCCGCGGTGTGCATGGCACCTTCCATCACCGGCTTCAGCGCGGCCAAACCCTCCGCCGTGGTGTCGCGCAGGCCCTGGTCGCGGGTCACGAGCGCCCATTCGTCGGTCGGACGCTTGTTCTCGTCGAGCACGGGCGCCGAGATGGGTGAGATCTCCCGATCGAAGCGACCCTCGGCCCAGGCCTGCTTGGCCTTGGCCTGCGAGGCGAGCCCGAACGCGTCCAGGTCGGCCCGGGTGATCCCGCGGCGCTTGGCAATCCGCTCGGCGGCCTCGAACTGATTGGGCATGTCGATGTCCCATGACGATGCGCGGATGAGACCGCGATCGGGGCCGGCATTGGCGCCGAGGCCTACTCGGCTCATCGCCTCGATACCGCACGCGATGCCGATGTCGATCGCACCGGTGGCGATCAGACCCGCGATCAGATGGTTGGCCTGCTGGGCGCTGCCGCACTGGCAGTCGATGGTGGTGGCACCCACGTGCTCGGGCAATCCCGCGGTCAGCCACCCGACCCGGGTGATGTTGTTGGACTGCTCGCCGTACTGGGTGACGCAGCCGCCGATGAGCTGTTCGACATCGCCGGCGTCGATCCCGGCCTTCTCGACGACCGCCTTCTGCACGGCGCCCAAGAGTTCGGTGGCATGCAGCCCGGACAGCCAGCCGTTGCGCTTGCCGATGGGGCTGCGGGTGGCTTCGACGATGACAGGATTACCCATGCTTGTCAGGCTAGAACACGTTTCATTACTCTGACAAGCGAGGATGCCGCCGCGCCTTTTATCTGCGGTGAAGGCATGTTTCAATGGTTCACGAGTGGTACTAGAAGGAATTGTCTCGGCACCCGAGGTGGCCGGTGACATGACCCGATTTGAGCAAGGAGATCTCTGCATGCCCAGCCCCAACCTGCCCAAGGGCTTCGACCCGCTGGACGCCAGTCTGAACCTCGAACGCCTGCCCGTGGAGGAGTTGGCGGAGATTCGCCGCGCCGAGCCCGTCCACTGGGTGGACGTGCCGGAAGGGACCGGGGGCTTCGGCGACAAGGGCTACTGGATCGTCACCAAGCATGCCGACGTCAAAGAGGTCTCGAAGCGAAACGACATCTTCGGCAGCTCACCCGACGGCGCCATCCCGGTCTGGCCGCAGGAGATGACCCGCGACGCCATCGATCTGCAGAAGGCCGTCCTGCTCAACATGGACGCGCCGCAGCACACCCGGTTGCGCAAGATCATCTCGCGCGGGTTCACCCCGCGCGCCATCGGACGGCTCGAAGACGAGTTGCGGGCCCGTGCCCGCAAGATCGCCGAAACCGCGGCGGCAGCCGGTTCGGGCGACTTCGTCGAGCAGGTGTCCTGCGAACTGCCGCTGCAGGCCATCGCCGAACTGCTCGGTGTGCCGCAGGACGACCGGGACAAGATCTTCCGCTGGTCCAATGAGATGACTGCGGGCGAGGACCCCGAGTACGCCGATGTCGATCCGGCGATGTCCTCCTTCGAGCTCATCACCTACGCCATGAAGATGGCCGAGGAGCGGGCGCAGAACCCGACCGAGGACATCGTGACCAAGCTGATCGAGGCCGATATCGAGGGCGAGAAGCTCTCTGACGACGAGTTCGGTTTCTTCGTGGTCATGCTTGCCGTCGCAGGCAACGAGACCACCCGCAACTCGATCACCCACGGCATGATCGCCTTCGCCGACAATCCCGACCAGTGGGAGCTCTACAAGAAGGAACGCCCGGGCACCGCCGCCGACGAGATCATCCGTTGGGCGACACCGGTGTCGGCGTTCCAGCGCACGGCACTGGAGGACACCGAGCTCGCCGGGGCGAAGATCAAGAAGGGCGATCGTGTGGTGATGTCCTACCGCGCCGCCAACTTCGACGACGAGGCGTTCGACAACCCGCACCAGTTCAACATCCTGCGTGATCCCAACCCGCACGTCGGATTCGGTGGTACCGGTGCGCACTACTGTATCGGCGCAAACCTGGCCCGCATGACCATCAACCTGATCTTCAACGCGATCGCCGACGTGATGCCCGACATCACACCGATCGGCGAGCCGGAGCGGTTGAAGTCCGGCTGGCTCAACGGAATCAAGCACTGGCAGGTCGACTACACCGGCGCGGGCGCCGGCGCCTCGAGCTAGGGGAATCCTGGTGGACTTCACGCCGAAGCCCGAGCAGCAGGCCGTCGCCGATGTGGTGACCTCGGTGCTGGAACGGGACAACAGCTGGGACGCACTGGTTTCCGGTGGGGTGGCCGCGCTGGCGGTGCCCGAGCGCCTCGGTGGTGACGGGCTCGGACTTCCCGAGATCGCCACCGCGCTCACCGAGATCGGCAGGCGCGGTACGACCGGTGCGGCACTGGCCACACTGGGTCTGGGGTTGCTACCGCTGCTGGAGGTGGCCACCGATACCGAGCAGGATCGCTATCTCGACGGGGTCGCCGGCGGGGCCGTGTTGTCGGCGGCGCTCAACGAGCCCGGGGTATCGTTGCCCGAGCATCCCTCGGTGACGCTGACCGACGGAAAGCTCACCGGAACCAAGATCGGTGTGCCCTATGCCGGCACCGCGCGGTGGCTGCTGGTCACCGCCGCCGGTGGGGTCGCGGTGATCGCTCCGACCGCGAGTGGGGTGACGTTGACCAAGACGCCGACCTCCAACGGCACCGACGAGTATGTGGTGGTCTTCGACGGCGCCGAGGTGGACGGAGTGCTCACCAACGCGACGATCCGGCGGGTCAACCAGTTGGTGCTGGCCGCCACCGGTGCCTTCGCCGCGGGCCTGGTCGCCGGTGCGCTGCGACTGACCGCCGATTACGTGGCCACCCGCGAACAGTTCGGGCGTCCGCTGTCGACCTTCCAGACCGTCGCCGCACAGCTCTCGGATGTCTACATCGCCTCGCGCACCATCGATCTCGTGTCCATGTCGGTGACCTACCGGTTGTCCGAGGGACTCGATGCCGACGATGATCTGGCGCTGCTGGGCTACTGGATCACCTCGCAGGCACCGCCGGCGATGCGGTTGTGTCATCACCTGCACGGTGGCATGGGGATGGACATCACCTATCCGATGGACCGGTATTTCTCCTCCATCAAGGACCTCACCCGCTTGCTGGGCGGGCCTGCGTATCGACTGGATCTGGTGGGAGCGTAAATAGCCATGTACATCGAACTGACCCCGGAACAGCGCAAGCTGCAAGACGAATTCCGCGAATACTTCTCGACGCTCATCACCCCGGAGGAAGCCGCGGCGATGGAGTCCGATCGCCACAACGAGGCCTACCGCACGGTGATCAAGCGGATGGGCTCGGACGGCAAGCTGGGTGTGGGCTGGCCCAAGGAGTACGGCGGGCTCGGCTTCGGGCCGATCGAGCAGCAGATCTTCATCAACGAGGCCAACCGCGCCGATATCCCGCTGCCGATGGTCACGCTGCAGACGGTGGGCCCCACCCTGCAGGTGCACGGGACCGAACTGCAGAAGAAGAAGTTCCTGCCCGGGATCCTGGCCGGCGAGGTGCATTTCGCGATCGGTTACTCCGAGCCGGAGGCGGGCACCGACCTCGCCTCGTTGCGGACCACCGCGGTGCGCCACGGTGACGAGTACATCGTCAACGGCCAGAAGATGTGGACCACCGGCGCCCATGACGCCGACTACATCTGGCTGGCCTGCCGCACCGATCCGGAAGCGGCCAAGCACAAGGGTATTTCGATCCTGATCGTCGATACCAAGGATCCCGGCTACTCCTGGACGCCGATCATCCTCAGCGATGGGGCGCACCACACCAACGCGTCGTATTACAACGACGTCCGGGTGCCCGCCGACATGCTGGTCGGCGAGGAACACGGCGGCTGGAAGCTCATCACGACCCAGCTCAACCACGAGCGCGTCGGGCTCGGCCCGGCCGGACGCATCGCCGGGATCTACGACGAGGTCCACGAGTGGGCGTGCATGCCGGGATCCGATGGTGTCGTGCCGATCGAACAGGACGACGCGCGTCGGCTGCTGGCCCAGATCAAATCGATCTGGCGGATCAACGAGTTGCTGAACTGGCAGGTGGCCGCCTCGGGCGAGACCATCGCAGTGGCCGATGCGGCGGCGACGAAGGTCTTCTCCACCGAGCGCATCCAAGAGGTCGGCCGGCTGGCCGAAGAGGTCGTCGGCCGCTACGGCAACCCCGCCGATGCCCACACCGGCAGGCTGCTGGACTGGTTGGACAAGATGACCAAACGCAATCTGGTGATCACCTTCGGTGGCGGCGTCAACGAGGTCATGCGCGAAATGATCGCGGCGTCGGGGTTGAAGGTGCCGAGGGTGACCCGGTGAGCGATCTGCAGGCGGGTATCGAGGCCGTCCTTGCGGCGGGCAGCAGCAGCCCGACCGTCGCGCGCGACCCAGTGAACCAACCCATGATCCATCACTGGGTCGATGCGGTCGGGGACAAGAACCCGATCTACGTCGATGCCGAGGCGGCCCGCGCCGCAGGTCATCCGGGTATCGTCGCCCCGCCGGCGATGATCCAGGTGTGGACCATGATGGGGCTGGGCCGTTCCCGCTCCGACGATGACCCGCTCGCCCGGGCCATGAAGCTCTTCGACGACGCGGGTTATGTCGGCGTCGTCGCCACCAACTGCGACCAGACCTATCACCGCTATCTGCAGCCGGGGGAGCAGGTGGCGATGAGCGCGGAGATCGTCGGCATCGTCGGTCCCAAACAGACCGCGCTCGGTGAGGGTTACTTCATCAACCAGAAGATCAGCTGGCATACCGTCGGGGCCGGCGCGGAGGAACTGGTCGCCGAGATGGACTGGCGCATCATGAAGTTCCTGCCGGCAGCCAACGCGGCCAAGCCTGAAACGGCCGCGATTCCCGAGGATCTCGATCCCGACAAATTGATGCGGCCGTCCTCGTCGCGTGACACCAAGTTCTTCTGGGATGGCGTCAACGCACACGAGCTGCGCATCCAGCGCCGCCCGGACGGGACGCTGCAGCACCCGCCGGTCCCCGCGATGTGGGCCGACAAAGATGCACCCGTCGATTATGTCGTCTCCTCCGGGAAGGGCGCGGTGTTCAGCTATGTCGTCCACCATGCGCCGAAGGTGCCCGGGCGCACGCTGCCCTTCGTGATCGCCCTTGTCGAACTCGAGGAGGGCGTTCGGATGCTCGGCGAGCTGCGCGGGGTGGATTCCGAGCAGGTGAAGATCGGAATGCCGGTCACCGCAACCTATATCGACTTCCCCGACAGTGAGGTCAGCCCGGCCTGGACGTTGTACGCATGGGAGCCGCAAGCATGAGTCTGACCCTGACCGACGTCGCGGTCGGCACCACACTGCCCGACCTGCAGATCTACGGCGACCCGACGTTCATCGTCTCCACCGCCATCGCCACCCGTGATTACCAGGATGTGCACCACGATCGGGACAAGGCGCAGGCCAAGGGATCCAAGGACATCTTCGTCAACATCCTCACCGATACCGGTCTGGTCGGGCGTTATGTCACCGACTGGGCCGGTCCGGACGCGCGGGTCAAGTCCATCAAGTTGCGCCTCGGGGTGCCCTGGTACGCCTATGACACCATCACCTTCAGTGGTGAGGTCACCGAGATCGACGGCGATGTGGTGACCCTGAAAGTGGTGGGCGCCAACAGCCTCGGCAACCATGTCATCGCCACCTCGACGCTCACCCTGGGGGACAAGTGACACCGTCCGGAAAGGCCGGCCTGTCCGGCAAAGCGGCGATCGCCGGTATCGGTGCCACCGATTTCTCCAAGAATTCCGGGCGCAGCGAGCTGCGACTGGCCGCCGAGGCGGTGCTCGACGCGCTCGATGACGCCGGGCTCGCGCCGTCCGATGTGGACGGTCTGGTCACCTTCACGATGGATTCCAACCTGGAGACCGCCGTCGCGCGGTCCACCGGCATCGGTGATCTGAAGTTCTTCAGCCAGATCGGTTATGGCGGCGGTGCGGCGGCGGCGACCGTGCAGCAGGCCGCGCTGGCCGTCGCGACCGGGGTGGCCGAGGTCGTGGTGGCCTACCGGGCCTTCAACGAGCGTTCCGAGTTCCGGTTCGGTCAGGTGATGACGGGCTTGACCGTCAATGCCGATTCCCGTGGCGTCGAGTACAGCTGGTCCTACCCGCACGGTCTGAGTACACCCGCCGCGTCGGTGGCCATGATCGCGCAGCGCTATATGCACGAATACGGCGCCACCAGTGCCGATTTCGGTGCGGTGTCGGTCGCCGATCGCAAACACGCCGCAACCAACCCCAAGGCGCACTTCTACGGCAAGCCGATCACGATCGAGGATCACCAGAACTCCCGCTGGATCGCCGAACCGCTCCGGCTGCTGGACTGCTGCCAGGAGACCGATGGTGGCGTCGCGATCGTGGTCACCACCCCCGAGCGGGCCAAGGACCTCAAGCACCGCCCGACGATCATCGAGGCGGCCGCGCAGGGTGCGGGGACCGATCAGTTCACCATGTACTCCTACTACCGCGAGGAGCTCGGGCTGCCCGAGATGGGCCTGGTCGGCCGTCAGCTGTGGGAGCAGAGCGGTCTGACGCCCACGGATATCCAGACTGCGATCCTCTACGACCACTTCACCCCGTACACACTGATCCAGCTCGAGGAGCTCGGCTTCTGCGGTAAGGGCGAGGCCAAGGATTTCATCGCCGGCGGCGCCATCGAGATCGGCGGGAAGCTACCGATCAACACCCACGGCGGCCAGCTCGGCGAGGCGTATATCCACGGGATGAACGGCATCGCCGAAGGTGTGCGTCAACTGCGGGGAACGTCGGTCAACCAGGTCGACAATGTCGAACATGTGCTGGTCACGGCGGGTACCGGGGTGCCGACATCGGGTCTGATCCTCGGCTGATTTTACTGCACCGCCACCGGTCGGTGGCGCGGTAATCTCGAGGCCATGGGGATCCAGCCTGATGTGAGCCCATACGGGGGGCAAACAGTGACGGGGCCGGCGTGGCCGAACGTCGACGAGAACGCGCTTGCCGCGGCCGCGGCGCAGTACGACGCGCTGGCGGCCAAGATCGGTGGCACCGTGGTGCCCCAGCAGCAGGGTCAGCTGGTGCAGATGGGCTCCGAATGGCAAGGGCCCGCCTCGACGGCCGCCGCGGGCGAGGCCACCTCGATCATCGGCGGGCACGAGGCCAACGCCGCGCAGGCCGCCGCCATCGCCGCCAAACTGCGCACCATGGAAGCCGCCGTCGTCCAGACCAAGATGATGGCCAATATGGTCGCTCAGCAGACCCAGGCCGAGTGCATGGCGCTCCAGAGTCAACTATCTAGCAATACTCAGGCGCTGGTGCAGAGCCGGATCATGGCGGGGTTGTCGCAGAACACCGCGACCGTCACGGCCAACGCCACCTCGATGGCCAACACCATCGGTGCCCCGGCCACGACCCCCTCGACCGGTGCGCCCGCCGTCGGTGCCCAGCAGGTGTCCCAGGCCGATCCCAGCCAAGCGATGCAGATGATGGGTCAGATGGCCGGTCTGGTCAGCCAGCTCCCGCAGATGCTCGGCCAGGCCATGGGACAGGTCACCCAGGCGCCGCAGCAGCTCATGCAGACCGTCGGTCAGCCCCTTCAGCAGCTGACCTCCATGCTCGGTGGCGGCAGCGGCGGGATGGGCGGGGGCGGTGTCTCGCCGTTCTCGGCGTTTTCCAACCATCCGCTGGCGGGCGGTGCCGGGGCCGGTGCCGGGGCCGGGATGATGCGCGCGGCCTCGTTGCCCGGTGGCGGTGGCGGTTCCGCGCAGACCCCGTTGATGGCGAGCCTGGTCGGTACGCCGCCGGTCTCGGTGGGGCCGTCGGGTGCGAACGCCGGTGCCGGTGCCCTCGGCGGGCTCGCACCGGTGGCCGCCGGTGCCGGGGGCGGGATGGGCGGCGCCCCGATGATGGGCCAGCGCGGCGCAGGCGGCGGTGGTACCAAGCTCGGTCTGGCGATGCCCGAGGCGTTGGAGCACGACCTTGCCGAAGACGATGCCGACGATGATTGGTGAGCCGCGATGAGCGATTTGTTCAAGCCCGATGAGATCAACTGGAATGCGGCGGCTGTCGAACTTCCGCCGATGCCCATGATCCCGCCCGGCGCCGACGCAATGAGCATGACGATCGCGGCCGTCCTGCCGACATTGGAGGCACAGTTGGCCGCCAACGTGGCGGCGTTGGCCGCCAAGGAGAACACCTTCTCCGGCAAGGTCGAGGCCGCCCAGGCCGCCTACACCACCTCCGATGAAACAGGCGGCCAGTCGGTAGGACAGGTCGGCGGAATGCTCGAACAGCTGACCGGGCAGCTGGGTCAGTTGGCACAGATGCCGCAGCAGGCCGCCGGCAGCCTCGGCGGCGGCGGGGGCGAAAGCGGTGGCGGCGGCTTCGGCCAGCTGATGCAGCAGGCCATGCAGGCCGCCCAGGGCGCGGTGCAGCAGGGCACCCAGGCCGCACAGCAGGATCAGGGACAGGGGCCGGGCGGTCCTGCGGGCGGCCCGCCGCCGGGTGTCCCGGGCGCGCCCACCCCGGAGCAGCGCGAGGCCCAACAGAATCAGCGCGACGCCCAGCAGGATGCCCGCGAGAGCCAGCAGAACGAACGGCAGGCCGGCCAGGACGCCCGCGATCATCAGCAGGATCACCGTGAGGCGCAGCTGGATTCGCGGGAGTCGGCCGCGCCCGGACCCAGCGCCGGCGGATCGGCGGCGGGGCCTGCGCCGATTGCGCCCCACGGCCCCTCGCGGCCGACCACCGGCGGAGAGGATCTGTCCCGGCAGGTCTAGGAATCCACGACAACTGTTGGGAAAAAGCCGGGTGCGGTGCCCCGCCCGGATGGGGCCGAGGCGCGGCGTCCGAACACGCGCGGGAGCTCTGCATCGGCGATTCGCCGTCGGCGTCGGCTTTTGCCACGAAAGTATCCGTGAATTGTGGGGACGACTGAGCCGGGTCCGGTTGTGTAGATCCAAGGCTCGTTTGTTGTGGATCCTCGCTAGTTGTGGATCAATGCCCAGCTGGACGAGGGCGGCGTCTGGACGTTGCTGGTCACACGGGTACCGTCTGTGGCGAACTGCTTCTCGTTCGCCACGGATGCCTGCACGGGTGCAAAGAAGCCTTGCCAACTTGTCATGGGGCAAGTAGCGTCTGAGTTTCCTGGCCACCCCAGACCCTGGTGACAGAGGCCGGTTTGAGACGTTCGGAGTTCCGTATCGACCGGACGACCCATTGAGTTCGCGGATTACGACCGCAATGCGGACTGCGCTTGTGCTGCACAAGCTAATTCAGGCGGTGCGGGTCGAAGGACGTGAGCTGCGCGGATTGCAGGAACCTGGGTCTTCCGACGATCGGCCATCTTCCGTGCGGATGCTCGGATGACCCACTCGCGCAATGACATTCACTGTGCCCTTGGTGGCTGTCGCGTCTCAGGGGATTGAATCCTTTGGCGGTGAGAAATTAGATCCGAGGATCTATGTACCGGCCACGTCGACAGATCGATAGTGATCTCGTATGCGATTTGTGCACGGTGAGGGGGCTCGATGAAATCAGTGATCGCCACGGTGTCGAGGATGGCGCTCTGGCGGACTGAGCGTTTCGCCGGTGATTGGTCCGTCGAAACCGGGCTGCCCAGTCACGCATTCCCGCGGCATGACGTCCACGTGAATGGAAAGTGGCTGGCAAACGGCAGATCCGCGGCTGGTCGCTATGCCTCGGGCATGTTACGCGCGCTGGCGTCGACAGGCCGGTGCAGTGTGGTTCTGCATGCTCCTGCCGACGCGGATGGCAGTGTCTCCGGGTGGACCGACTGTCAAAATGTCGAGGTCCGGGCATCCAGATTCACCGGCACAGTTTTCGAGCAGGTCTATCTACCCGCGGTCACGGCGGGCAAGGTGCTCTTGAACTTCGAGGGGACAGCGCCGATGCTCAAGCGCAGGCAGGTGGTGACCATGCATGACGCCGTTCCGTTCCGCCGCCCGGCTGGATTCAGCTGGAACTACCTGTTGTTGCATTTGCTGACCTACCGGTGGCTCGCCAGGACCGCCCACGGTTTGGTCGCCGAGACCATCTATACAGCAAATGAACTCGCTGATGTACTCAAGGTCGATGTCAACCGATTCATCGTTGCTGAGGGCGCCGCCGATTGGCTGAACGAGGTGCAACCTCTTCGGCCGGACCTACCGGTGTGGGGTGACCACTACCTGGTGATCGGCAGTGGGGCGCCACACGAGAACATTGGAGCCGCGGCAACAGCTATGGCGAACTCCGGTCGCCGGGTGGTGATCATCGGGATGCGAAGGTCAGATCCCACTCCAGATCCATCCGTGGTCTATGCCGAACAGGTGACCGATGCCGAACTGATCTGGCTATACCAGCGCAGCTCGGCTCTCGTCTTAACTGCAAACTACGCCGGCTCAGCGCTCGCAGCTATCGAGGCCCAGGCGCTGGGCTGTCCAGTGATAGCGACGGATTCCGCTGCTCAACCTGAGGTTTGCCGAGACGCTGCGCTCTACTTCGATCCAGATGATCCTGACACTTTGATAGCGCAATTGGACCGACTCGACTCGGAGGTCGGCCTCGCCGAGGACCTGCGGCGTCGGGGGCTTCTGAACGCGAGCCGCTATTCATGGGTCGACTCGGCGCGCAAGGTCATCGAACGGATGGATCTTCCGTACCGCCCGGCGGAACGTTGCTGAAAGTGTGGAAAAGCCCGAACTCGATCAGAACTCCTGCGAAACCAGCGCCGAAGAACTTGTTTGCCCAATCAATATCCCTACGCTAATTCATGCAGCATGAGACTCTGTGGTGAGCGGCATTTGATTCGCTGAAATTCTAGATTCGGTTGCGCGCTGCACCGACGTAACTTACTGTCAGCGACAGCTACGCAGCCCAGGACCCTGGTTGCGCCGGCTCAAAACGAGCTCTGGCGGCCTTGAGTGCCGCCGGGCACGGATGAAGCGGGCAACTGAGGGCACCGTCGATAGGCGCCTGAAAACACTCTCGCTCAACAACCCGGCGAATCACTTTGGGATTGCGATCGGGCGAGCGCACAGAGGGGTGCCTGTTTTGCCATATTCATTACGCAGGGGGGCGAAGATGAAGGCATGTGAACCGGCGGTATGTGCACCGGGTGGGTACCGTGACAGTTTCTGACGACGGCAGCGAACCATTCCAGATTGCGTCCGCCCTGCAGCCAGATCAGTTCTGGCCGCTGGGTGATGTGCACCGAAGGCCCAGTACGTTAAGAGGAATCGAACGGTACAGGGAAGGTGTCGAAGGAGTCGGCCTGCTTTACGGCGCAAGGGTTCTGATCATCGATGACTGCAAGCTGTATCGCGACTATCTGGTCGCCGTGGTCACCTCCCATGGCGCGGTGACTCCCGGAGTCGCCTGGGACTGGGCCTCCCTGGTGGCTGCCGTCGAAACGAGCACGCCGCCCGTCATTCTGGTGAACATGCGAACCCGTGACAGTGCGATGCTGCTGCGACAGGCTCTGCAACTGAGCCCGAGTTCGCGTGTGGTGGTGCTGGGCGTCGCGGGCGACGACGAATCGGAGATCGTCGGGTGCGCAGAGGCGGGCGTGGCGGGTTATCACCTGCGTTCGGAGACCTTGGACGACCTGATCCTGGCCATCCAGAAGGTTGGGGCGGGCGAATTTCCTTGCTCACCAGCGGTTTCGGCGATCCTGCTGAACCGGATCTCATCGTTGGCCGCCCAGCGACAGCCGGCGGCCAAAGGCCTGGTCCTGACGGCCCGTGAGGTTCAGATCCTGCGGATGCTGGAAGCGGGTCTTTCGAATCGGGAGATCGCCGGCCAGCTCTGCATCGCCGTCCACACGGTCAAGAACCACGTACACAGCCTCTTGACCAAGCTCGGGGTCACCTCGCGGGCACAGGCTGCGGCCTTGGCGCGCACCATCTTGCCCGCCGAGAATTCTCTGTAACCGGAACCTCGGGGATCGAGTGATCCAGTCCCAAATTCGCTCCATCGGTCCATGTACCAATGACCGTCCTGCCCCGATAGTGAAGGCATGTCATACGGTGTACCTCCGGTCCATCGACCGGCCGGACCTGTGAGCGCGTGAATCCCGGCGTGATGGATGACGGGTGGTCGACCGGCAACGGCCGGCCCCCGACCGAATTGCATTCCGTCGGGGGGGCGCGCGAAGAGTGGGCCGGCCCCGACGGCGCCGGCCTCCTGCGCGACCTGCGGATCCTGATCCTCAACGACTGCGCCATGTTCCGCGACTACCTGGTCGCGGTACTCGCGTCCTACGGAGCGGAATCCCCGGGTGTGGCGTGGGACCTGGTATCGCTGATCGCCGGCTTCGATACCACCCAGCCTCGAATCATTCTCCTGGACAGCAGGACACGCGACAGCGCAATGCTGCTCAGACAGGCGATGAAACTGAGTCCGCATGTGCGACTTGTGGTTCTCGGCGTATCCGAAGACGATGAAACCGAGATCGTTGCCTATGCCGAGGCTGGTGTGGCGGGGTACCACCTGCGCGGCGAGTCGCTCGAGGACCTGCTTGTGTTGATACACAAGGTTGCTGCCGGCGGGTCGCTGTGTTCGCCGAGAGTATCGGCGATACTGCTCCGCAGACTGTCCTCGCTGGCGTCGCAGGGCCGTCCGGCAGCCAAGGAACTGGTCCTCACTTCACGTGAGATCCAGATCTTGCGGATGCTGGAGATGGGCCTCACCAACCGTGATATCGCCGAGCAGCTCCGAATTGCCGTTCATACCGTCAAGAACCACGTCCACAGCCTGCTGACCAAGCTCGGCGTGAGCACGCGCGCTCAGGCGGCGGCACGTGCCCGTGCCATCCTTCGGCCCGAAGGTCCCCCGGGGAACTAGTCCTGGAACCGGGCGGAGGTTCAGTTCGAAAATCGCTCGGATGGTCCATGTACCAATGGCACCGGTTCGCCGATAGTGATGTGGTGCTTCGGGGTTTACTCAGGATTATTCGGGAGGGTCGCTGGTGGTCAACATGACGATGCAGCCGACTGAATCCGGAATCGTGCCAATGCCTTTCACCAGACAACTTTTTGGACGCCGTTGATGTGCGGCATCATCGCGTGCCGGACGGACCGGCCGGCGGTCGATTACCTACGGGTGGGGCTGCGCCGACTCGAGTACCGCGGATACGACTCCGTCGGGGTGGCGCTGCGGACGGTCTCCGGCGATATTGCCCGCCTACGCACCACCGGGCGGATCGGTACCTTGGAGAATCTGCTGGACGGGTGGTCCGGTGCCAAATTCGACGGCATGGGGATCGGGCATACACGTTGGGCAACCCATGGTGCTGTGACCGAGGAGAACGCGCACCCACACACCGATTGCACCGGCCGGCTGAACCTTGTGCACAACGGGATCATCGTGAACGCAGTCGAACTGCGTGCCGAACTCATCGCCGTCGGACACCGATTTGCCACCACGGTCGACAGCGAGGTCCTCGTGCACCTGATCGAGGACGAGCGCCGGCGCTGCGAGGACATCCTGCAAGCAGTGCAGAATGCGCTGAGCAGGGCCCGCGGATCGTGGGCGCTCGCAGTGCTGGAGCAGCAGACGAGCCGAATCGTGGTTGCGTCGCTGGAATCTCCATTGTTGTTGGCGCACAACAGCCACGGCGATTTCGCCGCCAGTGATATCACGGCGATTGCGGACTGGACCGATGAGTTCCGGGCACTGGGCTCGGGCGATGTCGTGGAACTGACCAGCTGTGACAGGTGGCACCGCGGCGGCGTCAGCGTGGCGCCGCCGGCGCTCACCCGGCATCAATGCCGGAGCAGCGATGTCGACCTGGGCGCCTACACGGACTACATGGCCAAAGAAATCGACGAGCAACCGGAAGCGGCGGCCCGGGTGATCGATCAACTCGCCGACGGGATCGCGACCGGCGAGGCCTGGAACCAACTGGGGCTGCAGCCTTTCGAGCGTCTGCGCGTGCTGGGCTGCGGCACGTCGCTGAACGCCGGCAGTGTCATCGCGAATCTGGCGCGCGGACTCGGCAGGATCCCGGTGACCGCCACCGTGGCGAGCGAGGCCGCCACCGATGTCCCGGAGCCCGGGCAGCTGTGCCTGGCGCTGAGCCAGTCCGGCGAAACCGCCGACGTGCTCCGAGCGATCGACACGTCGGGCATGGGCGATTCGACGCTGCTCGCCCTCACCAACAACCCGTACTCCACGCTGGCCCGGCATGCGGACGCGGTGGTGGGATTCCCGGCCGGTCCGGAGATCGGGGTGGCCGCCACCAAGACGTTCATCTGCCAGATCATCGCCGGTTCAGCGCTGATGCTCTCGGCGCTGGTGGCGATGAACCGGCTGTCGCCGGAGGTGGCCGGACGACTGGCCGACGACCTGCGACGGCTACCGGAGCAGCTCGCTGCTGCCGGTGCGGTGGCCAAATGCGCCGTACCGTCGGTCGTGGAAGAAGTGCTCACCGCTTCGGGTTTCATCTTCATCGCGCGCGGTGCCGGCCTGCCCTACGCGGCCGAAGGCGCCTTGAAGCTCAAGGAGCTGACCTATCGGTGGGCCGAACATTACCCGGCAGGCGAGCTCAAGCACGGACCGCTGGCCTTGGTCGAAACCGGCACTCCGGTCGTGGTCGTGGACAACGGCGATCTCAAGCTGGCGGCCAACATCGCCGAGGTGGAGGTTCGCGGTGGCCGGGTGATCACGATCGGATCAGCGGGGAGCACGGTGCCGGTCGTCCTGGGACCGGTTGCGCCGTGGGGACCGATCGCAGCGACCATACCGCTGCAGGTATTGGCCCGTATGACGGCACTAGCGCTCGGGCGCGATGTGGACAAGCCCAGGAACCTTGCCAAATCGGTCACCGTCGAGTGACCGAGAGCGATCGGCACACGGTGAGCATTCAGATGGGAGCACGAGCGATGAGCGATGTTGCGGCGTTGGACGTGAGCGATCCGGGAGTCCTTCTCGACCAAAATCCTTTCGCCCCCCGTTTCTCCTGCGCTGACGACGTGGTGGACGACTTCGTTGCGATCGTGCGAGCGCTACCGGACCATGCCGCCCTGCTGCACAACGGCACCACCGTGAGCTATCGCGAGCTCGCGCAGAGCATCGGCCGTCACGCATTGCGCCACCGGGCTCTCGGATCGGCTGTGGACGCGCCGTCTCGGCTGATCGGCACGGTGGTGTCGCATTCGCCCGCGGTCGTCGAGGAGCTGTTCGGCATTCTGGGAGCCGGGGCGGCCTTCTGCCCGATCGACTCGGGACTTCCGGTCGCCAGGCAACAGCTGCTCGCCGAGGTGATCGGGCTGGACCGGATGTTCGCCTCATGGGACGAGGCGTCCGTAGCAGACGATGGCGTGGGAGCGGTCGAATCGGTCCCTCCGCGGTGGCGGCCGGAGGATCCGGCGTATGTGTTGTGCACGTCGGGCTCGACCGGTCGGCCCAAGCCGGTGGTGGTGTCGCGCAGCGCCCTTGCGGTGACGGTGCGCGCGTTGCGGAACCTGTTCGCACTCAGCCCCGGTGACCGCGTCCTGCAGTTCGCGTCGCTGGGCTGGGACACTTGCCTGGAGGAGATCCTACCGGCCCTGACTGCCGGTGCGACAGTGGTTTTCGATGACGCGGCCTACTCCCATTCGTTCCCGCGGTTCGTCCGCATGCTGACCGAGCGGGAAGTGACGGTGCTCGATCTGCCGACGGCGTTCTGGCACGAACTGGTGCTCTTCCTGCACGAGGAACACGCGGCGCTACCCGAGAGCGTGCGGCTGGTGGTGATCGGCGGGGAGCGGATCGACCGAACCCGATTGGCGCAGTGGCGCGATCGCGCCACCGGCCACATCCGGCTGCTCAACACCTACGGATGCACCGAGACGACAATGGTGACCCATGCGGTGCAGCTGAGCGGGCCCGACACCGAACCTGCCGTCTCCGACGGCGAGGCGGAGTCTCCACTCGGTCGTGCATTGCCCCATGTGCGAGATCACGTCACCGACGAGGGCGAGCTTCTGGTGTCGGGGCCGGCGCTGGCCGACGGCTACCTGGGGTTGCCGGAACGCACCGCGGCGGAGTTCCCGATGATCGATCACGGCGACGGTCCGGCGCGCTGGTTCCGTACCGGCGACCTCGTCACCCGCGACGCGAACGGTCTGCTCTACCCGCGCGGTCGCGCCGACGAACAGGTGAAAGTTCTCGGGGTACGGGTCCATCCGGCCGAGGTGGAAACGCATCTGAGTGCGCATCACGCGGTGCGGGGCGCTGTCGTGATCGGCGAACGGTCACTCGGCCGCACGATACTGGCGGCCTACGTCGTGCCGGTCGGTGCGGTGACTCCGGGCGAGTTGAAGCGCCATCTCCGGGGTCTGCTGCCCAGCCAGTTCGTCCCCAGCAAGCTGATCTTCGTGCGTGAGCTGAGCTTCACGGCCAGCGGAAAAATCGACCGGGCGGCGACCCAGCGCGCCGCTACCGAGCAGGACACCAGAGGAGCGGGTCGATGAGCGCCGGTCACATCATCCAGATCTTCCGGCGGGTACTCGGTCCGGTGGAGGTGGCTCCGCACTCCGACTTCTTCGAGCTCGGCGGCGACTCCCTGTTGGCCACCCGGGTGCTCAGCGCGATCGCACGGGACTTCGCCACGGAGTTGTCGTGGGACGACTTCATCGAAAACCCTTCGCCCGATGGGTTGTTCGCCAAGGTCACGGCAGCGGTGCGATGAACGGGGAGAGCATGCGCGTCGTGGTTGTCGGGGCCGGCCTTGCGGGGCTCACCGCCGCTGCCGACCTGGTGGCGGCCGGCGCCGATGTCACCGTGCTGGAGGCGGATGACCGGGTGGGAGGCCGGGTTCGCGGCGTCGACATCGCTGACGGTGTGGTCGCCGACGGCGGCGCCGCCTACCTGGGCATCCGGCATACCGAATTGCTTGCACTGATGCGGGAACAGGGTCTGAATGTGGTCTCCACCGGGATGACGGGGGACAGCACTTTCCTGCTGTCGGACCGTCGGACGACCACTGCGAGCCGAGTGCCACCGCTGGACGCAGTGGCACTCGGCGACCTGTTCGACCGGCTGGAGGAACTCGTCGCGGAGATCCGGCCGGACAGGCCGTGGCTGAGTCCCCGAGCCGAAGAGCTCGACCGGCTGACCGCCGCGCGTTGGCTGGCCGACGAGATCGGCAACCCGGATGCGAAGACTTTCTTCCCGCTCTTCATCGGCGAGATGATGGCGGCCGATCCTGGCGCGATCTCCGTGCTGCACATGGCCTTCTACCTGCGCTCCGGCGGTGGCATCCGCTATCTCAACGCGTTCGAGGGTGGGGCCCAGCAGTGGCGGATCGACGGGGGTGCACACCTGCTGTGCCGTTCACTGGCCGATCAGCTCGGAGACCGGGTTCGGTTGGGACAGAGTGTCTGTGCTATCGATCAGTCCTCCGCGGAGGTGGAGGTGCAGTGTGCACCGGGAGCAGATGGCACACGACCGAGGTATCGGGCCGACCGGGTGGTCGTCGCCGTTCCGCCGGCGCTCGCGCAGCGCATCGCCTTCCGGCCCGGCCTGCGCAGCCCTCGGGCCACGGCGTCCACCGGCCCCGGATGTGCGGTCAAGGTACACCTGGGCTATTCGGCTCCGATCTGGCGCGAGCAGGGTCTGTCCGGGTGGTCGGTGAGTTCGCACGGGCCGCTGCTGTCGACCGTCGATGACTCTCCGTCCGACGAATCGGCCGGGGTGCTCACGGGATTCGTCACCGGGTCCGAGGCATCGACGTTCTCGGCGCTGTCGGATCGCGAGCAACAGGATGCCGTGCTGACCCACGTGGGACGGCTGTTCCCGCAACTGCCGCCGCCGGACCGGTACTCGGTGACGGACTGGCTGACCGCCAGGTACAGCAAGGGATGCTATGCCGCCCTGTTCGGTCCCGGAGATTGGCTCCGGCTCGGGCCCACCCTGACCACTCCTCATGGCCGCGTGCACTGGGCCGGCACCGAAACCAGCATCGAGTTCTTCGGGCTGATGGAAGGCGCCATCAGGTCCGGCCACCGCGTCGCCGCCGAATTGGTGCACCGAACCGGACCCGGGGACGTGGCGGCCGGCGTGCTCGTATCCAGCCACGCGAGTGGCGCAGACCTCAACCACAGTTCCGTCGAATAGGAGTAGATCATGCGATATCTGGTGACCGGCGCGTGCGGATTCATCGGCTCCACCCTGGTGGACCGGCTCCTGGCCGAAGGTGACGAAGTGATCGGGATCGACAATCTCAGCACCGGCGTCCCGGCCAACCTCGACCAGGCCCTGCGCTACAACAGGATTCGCCCGGGCAAGTTCACCTTCTTGAAGGCCGACATCCAGGCTACCGAGCTGGCCGGCATCGTCGACGGCGCCAACCCCGACGTCGTCTGCCATCTCGCTGCGCAGGTGGACCTCCGCGCATCGGTGACAGACCCGCAATTCGACGCCCGTGCAAATGTGCTCGGCACGATCAACCTTCTGGAGGCCACCCGGCGCGCGGGTGTGCGGAGGCTGGTCTACGCCGCCTCGGGGGGGTCCCGGTATGGTGCGCCGATCAGCCTGCCGGTCGCCGAATCGGCCCCGCTGAACCCGCTGTCCCCGTATGCAGTCGCCAAGGTTGCCGGCGAAATGTACATCCGCGCCTACGCGAGCATGTACGGTATCGCGCCGATCTGCCTGGGTCTGTCCAATGTGTATGGACCACGCCAGAACCCATTCGGTGAAGCCGGCGTGATCGCCGTCTTCGGCAGCAGGATGATCAGCGGGAAACCCGTCACCGTCTACGGCGACGGCACCGCCACCCGCGACTATGTCTACGTCGACGATGTGGTGGACGCATTCGTGCGTGCCGGTCGTGCCCCCTTGTCGACCGTGGGTACCTACAACATCGGAACGGGACAACAGGCCAGCGTCACCGAGGTGCACCGCGCCATCGCCGCGGTTCTCGATGACCCAGCTCCGCCGTGCTTCGCCGGGGCCAGGACCGGTGAGCTCCACGAGATCGCCCTGGATGCAACGCAAGCAAGGAACGAACTCGGATGGGAGCCCGCCGTCGATCTGACCGAAGGGATCGAGCGCACCATGCGGTGGTTGCGCACCACACTGGATCCCGAGCCGGCACTGCTGATGGATGCCTGATGAATCCCCTGGTGAGACGCCGCATCGAGCAGATCCGGCAGCGGTGGTGGGTGGTGGTCCTGGTGGCCGGAGCGGCCATGCTGACCGCGGTGCCTGCACTGCTGCTCGCCAAGCCGACGTATGTGGGTACGTCGACCCTCGTGCTGTCCTCACCGGGGCGCAACCCGGTCGACGATGCGACGATGGCCGTCGGGTACGCCAGCCTTTTCAACGAGCCCGAGATGATCACCCGGTTGCGGGCCAACCGGAACATCCCGGACGACGTCACCTTCACCGGCCGGACGGTGGCCGCCAGCCCCATTCTCGTCGTCGAGGCCACGGCCACAGACCCCCAGGTGGCCCAGCGGACTGCGGCCAACATGGCCGAGGCGTTTCGTGACGACATCAACTCGGTCCGCAAGACGGGCTATGACAAGGCGATCAAGAACACCCAGAAACAGCTTGATGTGCTCCTCAGCGAGCCGGGCCCGGACGGCATGATCAATCCGCTGGCGCCCGTGGTGCAGCAGAAGCTCGACAGCCTGCGGTCCGACTCGACCAATCAACTCCAGGATCTCCAGTTGCAGGCGGGCGTGACCATGATCGCGCCGAATGCCATGTTCGAGATCGCGTTGCGGGCAGTCGGCGGGTTGCTACTCGGTGTGCTCGCGGCCATCGGACTGGCCGCCACGTCTACCCGGCTCGCGAACTCGAGCGACCTGATGGCCAAGACGGGTATGCAGCCGTTGGCCGAGGTTCCCGACGGTGGCTCGATCGAGCTGAACCGCTTGCGCGAGGACCGGTTACGCACCCTGGCCAATATCGTCAGCCTCCAGGATCTGTCCAAATCGATGGTCATTGCCCTGACGGATGCCAGGGGCGCCCGCGGAGCGCGCGATCTCGCGGAGTCGCTGGCCAGATTGTCGGCGCAACAGGGACACCGGACCGTCCTGGTCTACGCCGACAACGACGCATCACAGCACGCCCATGGCGCCGGATTCAACGACGCACTGGTCAACAGCGCGCTGGCCAACAGCATGCTCAAAGACGGCGCGGTCGACTCGCTGAGAGTGCTGGGTGCCGGCCCGGTCGTGGCCGATCGCTACTCCCTGATGAGCCGCGACCGGATCTCGGCTGTGTTCGACGAGCTTCGTGCCGACGCCGACACCATCGTCGTCGCGGCACCTTCGATCGCGGAGACCATCGATGCGCAATCGATCTGCGCCGTGGCTGATTTCACCATGGTGATCGTCGGCAGGCAGTCCTCGCGGGTGGCCGACGTCACGACCGCGGTGGATGCTCTGGCCGACGCGCGGGCGGCGCTGCTGGGCCTGGTCCTGATCGAGGGGAGGGAATGCACCGTCCCTGCGCGCTCGTTCTGGCGCCGGGCAGGTGCCGACGAGTCGGCCGATCCGACGAGCACGGACCGGGTGCCGATGATCACCTGGCGGTCCGAATGAAGGCTGCGCTCTGGTTCGGGATCGTCGCGGCCATGGCGGCGGTGCTGCTCGTCGGCTCGAAGTCCGGTTTTCTGCTGGCGGCCGGCATCGCAGCGTTGGCCGTCGGGCTGTGCGTCCTGATGAGTCCGGTCTTCGCCGCCATCCTGCTGCTGGTGACGATGTTCATGCGGCTTCCGATCCGATCCGAGATCGCCCTGCCTGTCGAGCTGTTCCTCTTGGTCTTCGCCGCACTGGTGGCCGCGACAGTGCTGTGGATGGATCGGACACCAGGCCGAGTGCGTGGCCTCGGGCCTGTCGAGTGGGCGATGGCCGCATACCTGGCGTGCAACGTCTACTCGATGCTCGCCGCACACGAGTACCCGGCTGGTGACCCACTTTTGGGCGTAGCTCTGCCGATACCGCGGTTCATCGTGATCGCGGTGGGGATCCCGTTCGCGCTCTATGTGATAGGGCGCTACGTTGTCGACAGCACCTCGGCGGTGCGGGCCGTGCTGTGGGCGGTGCTGGGGACGGCGACCTACTCGGCGGCGGTCAGCATCATGCCGGCCGTGGGGTTGTCCGACCTGGTCTGGCCCCGCTATATCGTGACCGAGATCAGGCCGAGCTGGGCCGGCCGGGCGGTCGGCATCTTCAACCAACCGGTCGTCAACGGGATGGTCCTCGCGCTGGGATTCGCGATCGCGTTGGTACTGCTCAGTCGGCGCTCCGATCCGGGATGGCAGCGGTGCGCGGCGCTTGCGGTCGCGGTGGCCAGCGGTTGTGGGCTGTACCTCACCCACACCCGGGCGGTCTGGCTGGCCGGCGTGGCAGTGCTCATCATCGGTGCAGTCCTGGCCAAGGGATACCGCAAGGGCTTCGTCGCGATCCTGGTGATGTTGGGGGCGATGGTCGCGGTGAACTGGTCGACGTTCACCAGTGCCGATCGCACGGCAGGTGGTGTCGCCTCCGATGTCGAGCTGGAGTCCCGGCTCAACGATATGCAGACCGCGCTGTGGGCCTTCGCACAGAGACCGATCGAGGGATGGGGAATCGGCCGGTTCCAGTCCGTCAATACAATCCACCACCAGCAGTGGGCCTCGGACGTCCCGTGGGCCAGCGGCTTCGGCGAGGTATCGCATCAGAACGAACTGGCCATCCTGGCCGAGCTGGGCATCATCGGGTTGACGGCATGGATCGCGGTGTTGGCGCTCATCGCACACCGACTGTGGAAGGCCTACCGGACGCTGCCGGACCAGGAGCTGTGCGGTAAGCCCTTGGTGGTCATTGCGATGATGGCACTGGCCATCATGCTGTGCGCCGGGATCACGGTGGACCTGCGGTACTTCGACTTCTCCACGGCCACCATCTTCCTGCTCCTCGGCGTTGCCGTCGGCTGGTCCGACCGGCACAACACCGCCTCGGTGCCCAACGGCGACGACCAGACCGTGCGGGACCGCCAGCTCGAGGTGGTCCGATGAACGGGCGTGCGATCAAGGTGCTGTTCATCGTGCCGAATCTGTCGGTGGGTGGCGCCGAACGGCATGTGACCACCCTGCTCCCGCGGATGGACCCGGAGCGGTTCACACCGTCGGTCGTCTGCATCGGTGCGGAAGGCGGGCTCTTCGCCGACCTCTCGGCGGCCGGGATCACTGCGCGCGCTCTGCATCTGGGCGGCAAGTGGCAGATGATCGCCGCGCTGCGCGGACTCCTGTCGCTGCTGCGCCAGGACCGGCCGGATGTCGTGGTGGTCCGGGGGTACAACGCAGAAACCTTGGGCCGCATCGCCGCCCGTGCCGCGGGTATCGAGCACACGATCATGTGGGTGCACAATATCGGTGATCCCGAGCCGCGTGGCACTGTGCGAACCGTCATCGACCGGGCATTGACGCGGTGGACAAGCGCGTACTTCGGAGTGGCCGAGGCGCAGCGTCGTTACATGTCCGAAGAACTCGGCTACCCCGCCGAGTTGATCCGCATCATCCGCAATGGCGTGGACCCGGCGTTGTTCGATGCCGGCACCGACCGCCGTGCGCTGCGTGAGTTCGGCTGGGAAGAAGGAGATCCCGTGGTCGGGATCGTCGCTGAACTCAGTCCGATCAAGGATCACGCCACCTTGCTGCGCGCGGCGCGCATCGTGGTCGACCAGGTACCGACGGCGCGGTTCCTCATCATCGGCGACGGTGCGTGCCGCGCCGAACTCGAGGCGCTCAGCGCAGAGCTGCAACTCACACCGAATGTTCACTTCACTGGCGTGCGCCGCGATGTCGCGCGCCTGCTCAGGGCGATCGATGTCTTCACACTGAGCTCGGTGACGGTCGAGTGCTTCTCGATCGCGCTGCTCGAAGCCATGGCGGCCGCCCGGCCCGCGGTCTGCACGGCTGTCGGAGGCATACCCGAGATGATCGACGACGGCGAAACCGGCTACCTGGTACCCCCGAGGGATCCGCGGCTACTGGCGGCCCGCCTGCTGGATGTGTTGTCGAATCCGCCTGCAGCCCGCCGCATGGGCCGGGCGGGGCGTGCCCGCGTGGAAGACGAGTTCAGTCTGGACCGCAGCGTCGATGCCGCCCAGCTTGCCTTCGAAGACGTCGTAGCCGGCCACTTCACATCGAGCGGACGGAGCTGAAACAGTGCGCCACATACTGATCCTCGTCGAGAACCTCTCGGTGCCGTTCGACCGACGGGTTTGGCAGGAAGCCCGGGCATTGACCGGGGCCGGGTTCAAGGTCACCGTCATCTGCCCGGTCGGCACCGGTCAGGACCGTGAGTTGGAGACGGTGATCGAAGACGTCCGGATCCTGCGCTACCCGCTGCGCCCGGCGACCGGTGGGCCGAGCGGCTACCTGAGCGAGTACACGCTCGCGCTGTTCCACACGCTGCGACTGGCCATCAAGGTTCGCCGTGACGGGCTCGTCGACATCGTGCATGCGTGTAACCCTCCCGACCTGCTGTTCCTGATCGCTCTGGTGCTGCGCCCGGGCGGCACCCGGTTCGTCTTCGACCATCACGACCTCGGGCCCGAGATGTTCCTCTCCCGGTTCCCCAAGGGAGGGCAAATCCTGTACTGGCTCACCCGATTCGTCGAACGACTGACCTTTGCCACGGCCGACGCGGTGATCTCGACGAACGAGAGCTACCGCCGCATCGCGATCGAGCGCGGCAAGGTTGCCGCCGAGCGGGTGACCGTGGTGCGCACCGCACCCGACCTGAGCCGCTTCATCCGGCGAGAACCCGATGACAGCCTGCGTCGTGGCAAGCCCTATCTGCTCGCATATCTGGGCGTGATGGGGCCCTCGGACGGCGTCGACTACGCGGTGCGGGCCATCCAGCAGTTGCGTGATGTGGTCGGGCGAAACGATTTTCACTGCATCTTCATGGGCGCCGGCGACTCGCACGACGACGTGGCTGCACTCAGTGCCGATCTCGGGTTGACCGATGTCGTGGAATTCCCGGGCCGGGTGTCCGACGAGTTCGCGCAACGTTGTCTGTCCACCGCCGATGTGTGCCTGGCCCCGGACCCGCTGAACCCGCTGAACAACGTATCCACGATGAACAAGGTGGTCGAGTACATGGCCATGGCCCGGCCCATCGTGTCCTTCGATCTGGTCGAGGCACGGGTATCGGCGGCCGATGCGGCGGTGTACGTCGAGCCCGACGACGAGCTCAAGTTCGCGCAGGCCATCGACGCACTGCTGCGCGACCCCGACCGGCGCCGGCGGATGGGGGAGTCCGGCTACCGCAGAGTGGCCCGCGAACTGTCCTGGGAGGTGTCGCGGCGTGCACTGGTCCGGTTCTACGAGCAGCTGCTCGGCCGGGGCTCGTCTGGACACCTACCGGCCGAATCGATCGAAACAGATTCGTATCACCTTGATGTGACCAATCGTCCGCACCATTCGGAGGCGAAATGAAGCAGGCCGTGCAGAACTTGAAAACGGGTGAGGTCTCGGTGCGGGAGGTGCCCCCGCCCCGGCTGAACCGGGGCGGCGCACTGGTGGCGACGCTCTCGTCGTTGATCAGCGCCGGCACCGAGCGCAACAAGATCGAGCTCGGCGAAAAGAGCATGCTCGGAAAGGCCAAGGCGAGGCCCGAACTGGCCAGGCAGGTCGTGGAGAAGGCCCGCCAGGACGGCCTGAAGGAGACCTACCGCACCGTCATGCAGCGACTGGAAGCCCCCAACCTGCTGGGTTACAGCGCCGCAGGCCGGGTGCTGGCCGTCGCCCCCGATGTGCCGGGCATCGAGGTGGGCGATCTCGTCGCCTGCTCGGGAGCGGGCTACGCGAATCACGCCGAGGTCAACTTCATTCCCAAACATCTGCTCGCCAAGGTGCCCGACGGCGTGAGCGCCGACGAGGCGGCCTACGGAACGCTGGGTTGCATTGCGATGCACGGGGTACGGCAGGCCGAGATCGGGCTCGGGGACCGTGTGCTGGTGGTGGGGCTGGGGCTGGTCGGCCTGATCGCCGCGCAACTCGCCAGGGCGACCGGAGCCAGGGTGTTCGGCACCGACCTGGATCCGCGTGCGTGTGCTCTGGCCGAAAGCATCGGTGTCGAACGGGCCGCGCCACGTGCATCCATCGAGGCCGTCATCGGCGATATCACCGGTGGCGTCGGTGTCGACGCGGTGGTGATCTGTGCAGCCGCCGCGTCCAATGATCCCATCGAGCTCGCGGCGCGGCTCGTCCGCAACCGCGGACGGGTGGTGCTGGTGGGCACCGTCGGGCTGACGCTGCCCCGAGATCCGTTCTACATGAAGGAGATCGAGCTGCGGTACTCGCGGTCCTACGGACCGGGACGCTATGACCCCGGATATGAGGAGCACGGCCACGACTATCCCATCGGGTATGTCCGGTGGACCGAACAGCGCAACCTCGCCGAGTTCCTGCGCCTGGTCCGCGACGGCCGGGTGGACGTCGCGACCCTGACCACGCATCGTCTACCCGTCGACGACGCGGCCGATGCCTACGCCCTGATATCCGGCAGATCACCCGATGAGACCCGACCGATCGGAGTACTGCTGCAGTACCCCGACGGGCAGGCCGCGGCCGCCCGCACCCAGATCGCGGTGAAGCCGCGCAACCGGCTACCGGCCGAGCGGGTGGGCCTGGGCATGGTGGGTGCGGGGAACTTCGCGACCCGTGTCCTGCTGCCCGCCCTGATGGACACGGGCAAGGTGCAGCCGGTCGGGATCACCACCTCGGGCGGCACCACCTCGGGGCAGGTGGCCCAGAGCTACGGATTCGGGCATTCCACCGCTGACGCCGATGCCCTGGTCAACGACAGCGGCGTCGACGCGGTCGTGATCGCCACCCGTCATGATTCACACGCCGGGCTGGCAACGCAGGCACTGCGGGCCGGCAAGGCCACGTTCTGCGAGAAGCCGCTCGCCACCACGTGGGATGACCTTGAGCAGGTGGCGTCGGCCTGGACGCAGAGTGGCGCGCCGCTGCTCGTCGGCTTCAACCGGCGCTTCTCACCACTCACCACGAAACTGAAAGAGGCGCTCCCGCGCGGTGTGCCGCGGGTCATGATCGCCCGCTGCAATGCCGGCCAGATGCCACCCGATCACTGGATGCGCGACTCCATCTTCGGCGGCGGACGGATCGTGGGCGAACTCTGCCACTTCCTGGACCTGGCGTGCGCGATGGCCGAGGGCCGTCCGCTGCGGGTCTCTGCCGAGGCCATCGGCTCGGCCGATTCCGCCGAACTTGCCGACACGATCGTGGTGCAGGTCGCGTTCTCCTGCGGCTCGATCGCCAGCCTGCAGTATCTGGGCAACGGCGACCCGAGCATCTCCAAGGAGCGCATCGAGGTCTACTGCGGTGGGGTGGTCGGAATCATCGACGACTTCTTCGCTCTCGAGATCGCGCAGGGCGGCAAGCGGAAACGTTCGCGAGGTCGCCGCCAGGAGAAGGGCCACCGGGAGGAGATGCGGCTGTTCGTCGAC
Organism: Mycobacterium sp. VKM Ac-1816D; assembly: GCF_000416385.1. Lineage (NCBI taxonomy): Bacteria > Bacillati > Actinomycetota > Actinomycetes > Mycobacteriales > Mycobacteriaceae > Mycobacterium > Mycobacterium sp. VKM Ac-1816D. Next base: position 24,010 of record NZ_AOHQ01000104.1, on the reverse strand, counting down.
CTCGCCACCGGGTCGGGAGACTTGGAAACCGTTGCCGAGGATGCATTCTGGTCCAGCGCGCTGACTCTGCAGGTGCCGTGGGCGCTGGCCCAGGGCAGGGCCGTGCTGGTCGATCTGCCCAAGGCGCTCGGCGGCCGGGGGGCCGACGCCGGGCTGGCCGGCGCCGGGGAACAACCCGGATGAACGTGCGAAGCCGGCTCACGGTCGCGCTGGTGGGTCCGTTCCCACCACCGTACGGCGGCATGGGCGTCTACTTCTCCGCCATCGAGTCGGGCGTCCGTCAGCAGGGGATGGCGCCGCTGCGAATCCCGGTCCCGTATGCCGCAGTGGGAGGATGGCGCCGCGACCTGGGCCGGGTGGCGGCCTTCGCGCGCGCCGCGCTGACCGTGCTGCGCACCCGGCCCGACGTCGTGCACTGCGTGACGGGCAGCCAACCGAATCTTGTCGGCAACATCCTGCCGTTGCTCGCCGCCAGGGTGGCGCGCAGACCGAGCGCGCTGTCGATCGCCGGCGGAGAGTTCCCCGCCGCGGTCACCGGATACCGCGGTGCCCGTAGGCAGCTCGTAAGGTTCATCCTCACCCGCCCGCAGTTGCTCATCGCGTGCACCGATGAGATCGCCGGGGCGCTGGGGGCGGTCGGCGTGCCGGCATCGCGCGTCGTGGTGTTGTCCAATGCCCTGCCGCCCAGGCTGGATCCGCGCGCCGATCAGGTGCTCCCGCCCGAAGTCGCCGAATTCGCCGACACCCATGCACCGCTGATCGCCTCGATCAGCGGCTGGTACGACCTCTACGGCAGCCAGGATCTCGTCGAGGCCGTCGCGGAGCTCCGCGTGACGAACCCCGCACTGGGACTCGTCCTGATGGTCAAGTCCGGCGGGGACGCCGCGTTCCGCGCCGCGCTGCTGGACCGTGTCGCCCGCGACGGCCTGGCCGACGCGGTCGTGGTGCGTGAGGACGAACAGGCGGTCTTCCCGATTCTGCGCAGGGCAGACGCTTTCGTGCGCACCCCGCACCACGAGGGAGACGCGATCTCGGTGCGCGAGGCCCTGGCCGTCGGTACGCCCGTGCTGGCCAGCGATGTCGGATTCCGGCCGAGTGGAGTCGTCCGCTTCCGTCCCGCCGACGCGGCAGACCTCGCGACCAGGCTCAGCGAGATCCTCTGCCGAAGCACCGCCGACAGTGCGATCGCCGATCGCGACCCCGGCGAAGGAGAACGGAACCTGGAGTTCCTGCTGTCGTCCTACCGGCGCCTGGCCGGTCTGGGCGCGTCTGACCGGGAGGCCCAAGATGCCCGAGCTTAGCTGGTATGCCGGTCGGGCAGCCACCATGTCGCCCCGCGAGATGGTCTGGCGAGCAAAGAAAATGGGCGAGATGGTGATTCGCCGCGACGTCTGGCTGGAACCGATCGATTCCCGGATGCTGCGCCGGCCGGTGGCGGACTGGGATGCGCTGCGGCAGCGATTCCGGGACGGCGACGGGCGACCGGTGCTGCTCGACCAGGAGCGGGCCCGGCGGATCGCGGCAGAACAGCCCTCGCACGTGCGCGCGGTGCTGGCCGAGGCCGATCGATGCATCGCCGGCGAACGCGCCTTCTTCGGGTACCCGAGCGTGAACATCGGTCGCTACATCGACTGGAGCTACGACCCGATCACCGACTTCCGCTGGCCCGAATCCACCGGTGGCAGAATCGACCACCGGGAGGCGGTCAGCGATCCGAAATGGATCTGGGAGCTCAACCGCCTGCAGCACCTACCGGTGCTGGCGCAGGCATGGCTGTTCACCGGTGAATCACCCTATGCCGAAACAGCTTTCGATCACCTCGAATCCTGGCTCGACCAGAACCCGGCTGCCACCGCAACCATGTGGCGCAGCCCCTTCGAGGTGGGCCTGCGAGCCATCTCGGTGGCGATCGCACTACAGGGGCTGCGGAACTCACCCGCGATGACCACGCAGCGCTACCGCCGGGTGGTCCACATGCTCGACGCGAGTGCCCGCCACTGCTGGCACAACCGATCCCGGTTCAGCTCGGCCAACAACCACCTGGTCGGTGAGCTCACCGGACTGCTGACCGTGCATCTGCTGTTCCCCGAACTGACCGCACCCGCGGCGCTGCAGCGGCGTGCTGTGCGCGCACTCGAAGCCGCAGCCGAACAGCTGATCCTGCCCGACGGTGCGGGTGCCGAACAGTCGATCTCCTACCAGATCTTCACCGCCGAACTGTTCTCGACGCTCGCCGCGTTGTGGCGGTTGCGCGGTGATCGGGTGCCGGCACCGATCGGCACCGCGCTGGCGCGCAGTGCGCGGTACCTGGTGTCGGTCGTCGGACCCGGCGATCCGGATCCGCGCTACGGGGACGATGACGACGGCTTTGCGTTGAGATTGGGAGCCGAGCCGAAGCGCACCGTGCGGGCACATCTCGGCATCGTGGCAGCAACCACCGGGGACGCGAGCGCGGCCAGGTATGGCGAGATGACCACGTCCGCCGTCTGGTTCGCCGCCGCACTGGGCACATCGGTGCGCGGGATCGGCAAGGGCGTCGGTCGGGGCGGCAACGACTCCTGCATGTATGCACCGAACGGGGGACTGGTGGTGCTACGACAGGGGCGGAACCGGCTGACCATGGATGTCGGGCCGCTCGGCTATCTCTCGACCGCGGCCCACGGTCACGCCGACGCCCTGTCGGTGACGCTCAGTGACGGCGACGGGGAGGTCATCGTGGACCCGGGGACCGGCAGCTACTGCATGAATCCGGACTGGCGAGCCGTGCACCGGGGCACCCGCGCACACCCCACCGTGTGTGTGGACGGTGCCAACCAGTCGGTGATCGGAGGGCCGTTCTACTGGCGCAGGCACGCCGCGACCACCGCACGCTCGGTCGATCTGGAGAACGGCGTCGTCGACGCCGAACACGACGGCTATCGTCGGCTCGACGACCCAGTGACGCACCGGCGTTGGCTGATCGCGCCGCCGGGTGAGTCCACCGTGGTGGTGGTCGATCTGCTGGATGGAAAGCGGACACACGACATCGCGGTGTCCTGGCCCTTGCATCCTGCGCTGGACTGGCTTCCCACCCAGGACGGTCACATGGTCTCCCGGGACGGTATCCCGGTTCTGCAGTTGTGCTATGCCGCAACGACACCGGTGCAAACCGGCCAGGTCCGGGGCGACACCGATTCCGGCCTGGGCTGGTGGTCGGATCGACTGGAGGGTAGGGAGCCGGCCTGGCTGCTCACCGCGCACACCAGGGCGGGGCTGCCGGTGGCGCTGGTGTCGTTCCTGCACACCGTCGACGCCGGGGTGATCGCGCTGCCCGAGATCACCCGCCGCGGTGAGGAACTGTCGGTCAGTTGGTCCCAGGACAGCATCCGGCGTGGCCTGACGATCGACACCCGTCGGTCGGGGGCCGTGACAACCGTGCCGTGTCCGTCGATTGTTTCGTCCACGCGAGGGTGGTGAGCGGGATGAATCCTGAAACGAAGTCAGCCATAAGTGTTTTCGGCCTGGGTTATGTCGGTTGCGTGAGCGCGGCGTGTCTGGCCTCCCGCGGGCACCACGTCATCGGTGTGGACGTGAACCCCGCGAAGCTGGACGGGCTACGCCACGGCAGGTCTCCGATCGTGGAGAGTGAGATCGGTGAGCTCACCGCCGAGGTGGTGGCCGCAGATCGCCTCACGGTGTCCGCGGACGCCCATGCCGCAGTCCTGAACACCGACATCTCACTGATCTGCGTCGGAACGCCGTCGACCAGTGGCGGCGGATTGACCACGCGGTATCTCGAGGAGGTGACCTCCGAGATCGGTCTGGCGATCCGGGAGAAGAACCGACGCCATGTGGTCGTCTATCGCAGCACCATGGTGCCCGGGACCTGCGAGACGCTGCTGATACCACTGCTGGAGCGGGTCTCGGGCAAGCGTGCGGGCATCGACTTCGGCGTGTGCGTGAATCCCGAGTTCCTGCGCGAGGGCACCAGCGTCCGGGACTTCTTCGGGCCGCCCAAAACCGTGGTGGGGGCCACGGACTCGGAGAGCACCGAGACGGTCATCGGGATCTACGAGGGTCTTCCGGGCCAGGTGTTCCAGGTGCCCATCAGGGTTGCCGAGATGACGAAGTATATCGACAACAGCTTCCACGCGCTCAAGATCGGCTTCGCCAATGAGGTCGGAGCACTGTGTGCCGCACTGGGTCTGGACTCGCATGCCGTCATGGATGTATTCGTGGCCGACACCAAACTCAACATCAGTCCCGCATACCTGCGGCCGGGATTCGCTTTCGGTGGCTCCTGCCTGCCCAAGGACCTGCGGGCGCTGACCCACACCGCGCGCCGCAACGACGTCGACATCCCGCTGCTGTCGAACCTCCTGGTGTCCAACGAGGTTCATCTGCGACGTGCCCTGGACCTGATCGTCGCGCACGGGCGACGAAAGGTGGGAATCTTCGGGATGTCGTTCAAACCGGGAACCGACGACCTGCGCGAGAGCCCGATGGTCGAACTCGCCGAACGACTCATCGGCAAGGGTTTCGACGTCAAGATCCACGATGCCAACGTCGTACTCTCACGGCTGCTGGGTGCCAACCGTGCCTATATCGACGAGCGGCTGCCACATGTGGGCGAGCTGCTGACCGACGATATCGACACGGTGCTCGAACACGGTGAGGTGCTGATCGTCGGTTCCTGCGCACCGGAGGTCGTCGAAGCCATGTCACGGGCCGGGGCGGACCGGCTGATCGTCGACCTGGTGCGGTTGCCGGATGCCGTGCGACTTCGCGAGACCGCCAACTATCAGGGCATCGGCTGGTAGGTGATATGAAGGCCAACAACGACGTCTCCGGAGACGGTCTCAGCGGAGTGCTCAAACGAGGGGTTGGGTACTCCGCTGTCGGCGTCGTCGTCTGCCAGGTCGTCGTCGTGGTCCAGACGATCGTGCTGGGACGGATACTGGGGCCCGAAGAGGTGGGCGTCTTCACCGCGGGATCGGTGCTGATGGGGTTCCTCCTGACGTTCTCACAAGGGACGCTGGCCCAGGCATTGATCAAGCGCGAGGACGATATCGAGGACGCCGCGAACACCGTTCTCGTCGTGACCGTCGCGACCGGTGTGGTGCTCGCTCTCGGTGTCCTGGTCACATCGCCGCTCATCGGCGACCTCTTCCACAGCCCCCGGGCCGGGCACATCGCGGCGGCGACTTCGGGACTCGTACTTCTCTACCTGTGCGTGAGTGTCCCGGAGGCCCTCATGCAGCGTGCGTTCCGGTTCAAACAACGAATGATCATCCAGCCTGCGGCGAAGATCTCGTTCGCGGCGGTGTCGATCATCTTCGCTGTGCGCGGGTTTGGAGCATGGGCACTGGTCATCGGCTCCTACGCATCGATCCTGACGCTGTTGGTGCTGAGCTGGTGGATGGCGAGATGGCGCCCGTTCAGGGGTCGCTTCTCGGTCAGGGTTTGGCGCGAAATGGCGGTCTTCTCCTTGCCCTTGCTCTTCGACAACATCGCCACCAGCATTCGGGACACCTTCCAGCAGGTGCTTCTCGGCCGCCGGCTCGGTACGACGGATCTGGGCCAGTACCGCTACGGGTACCAGATGGCGGGCATCCCCGCGATGGCGATCGTCGAGATATTCGGTTACACGCTGTTTCCCGCCTTCGCCCGGATATCGGATGACAGCAGTCGATTCCGGGAGGCGTTCGTCCGGGTTCTCGGGTGGACCTGGTTCGGCGCTCTCCCGATCGGGGCGGTGCTTGCCGTGACTGCAGAACCGGCTGCCGTCCTGCTCCTCGGTGACGACTGGCGTCCCGCGGGCACCGCCGCCATGGCGATGGCAGCAGTTCCGTTCGGTGCGGCGCTCAACGCGTTCGGTATCACGGTGATGAAGGGTGCGGGCCGGTCATCACTGGTGAACTGGCTGAGTGTGCTCGGGTTGGTGCTCCACCTGCCGCTGATCGTGCTGCTCCTGCCGTTCGGAGTCGCCGGGGTGGGCCTCGGACTGTCCGTCACATATCTGGTCTGCGGCATCGTCAGTGTGTCCCTGAGCTGTTCGGTGGCAGATGCGTCGCCCCGGAACGTCCTGGCCTGCCTGTGGCCGTCGACGGTGTCGGCCGCTGTGGCCTTCGCCGCCGCCTTCTCGCTGGAACATCTCCTGATCAGGTCCGACCGCTTTGCCGAGCCGGTGGGGCTCGCGCTGATCCTGGTCGACTGCCTGGTCTTCGCGCTGGTCTATCTAGGTGTCCTGCGCGTGGCGTCACCGGCCAGATATGGATCGGTGCGCGCCCTCGCCGACAGGGCGGCAACGAACCTGGCCGGCCCCATCGGCGGCCGGCGGGAGTGAGGTAGGGACATGGGCTTGAAAGTTCTTGTGATCGGGACATATCCGCTGGAGCTCGGTGTCGTGCGTGGTGGGGTCGAGTCGGCGACCAGCGCGCTCGTGCCGGCCCTGGCCGAGCGCGATGACATCGACAGCGTCACCGTGCTGCGGTTCCACCACGGAGAGGCATCGACCGAGTACCGGCGGGAGACGCCGAAGATCGACGTCCACTACGTACGCGGTCAGTACCGGTTCCGGATGCTCACCGGGGCCTACCTGGACCTGCGCAAGGCGCGAAAGCTGATCGCCGAGGTGGACCCGGACGTCATTCACGGCCAGGAGATCGGGCTGAACAGCGATATCGCTGCACGGTGCAGCCCGAACTGTGTGGTGACCGTGCATGGCATCACCTACGTCGAAACACACCTCTATCACCGAAAGAGCATCCGCACCACATTGCGGGCCAAGCTGATACACCGCGTGGCCCGGCGAGTGCTGCACCGCGCCAAGGTGGTCATCTCGATCTCGAAGTACGACGCAGAGGAACTGTCCGGACTGACCAGGGGGACACGGGTGAGCATCGACAACGCGACCGATCCGCGGTTCTTCGAGTTGGCGCCGTCACCGTCGACCGCGCCCCGGTTGCTGTTCGCGGGTGCGCTGATCCCACTGAAGAATCCGCTCGGTCTGGTCAATGCTTTCGCCCAGGCGCGCAGGACGGTACCGGATGCACGTCTCGTGCTGGTGGGTCCGCACCCGGATGAGACCTACGCGTTGGAGGTCCGGGAGCGGGTGGAAACACTGGGGCTGTCCGACTGTGTCGAGATGGAGGGGTTTGCCGACAACGAGCGGATGCTGCATGAAATCGCGATCGCGCGAGCCGTCGTGTTGTTCTCGCGACAGGAAAATGCGCCGACGATCATCGCGCAGGCCATGGCGGCGGGGAAGCCGGTGGTCGCCAGTCGGGTCGGGGGTATCCCGGACATGCTGCAAGACGGTGTATCCGGGTTCCTCGTGGATTCCGAGGACGAGCCCGCGCTGGCCGACCGGTTGCGCGCAGTGCTCGATGACCAGAGCCTGTGCCTGCGGATGGGCAGCCATGGACACGCGATCGCGATGGACCGATTCACACCAGAGACCGTGGCCGCGGCGACGGTCGATGCCTATCACACCGCTTTGACGAGGAGTCACGCATGATCACCGAGCCAACGCGGCCCGAAAGTGCCGGGGCAGAGGACACGGCCGCCCGCCGTGCGCGGATGAAGCTGCTGGCGGCGCGGATGCTCTGTGCCGCAGGCGTTCCGGCGTTCGCGCGGTGGAAGAATTCGGGCAGGCTCGCGATCCTCATGTTCCACGGTGTGGAGGGCGAACCACTCTCGCCGGCCTGTGATTACGTGCATGACGCCGCCACGCTTCGGCGTCAGTTGGGATACCTCCGCCGGCACTTTCACGTCCTGCCCCTGCAGGAGGCGCTTGAGCGCCTCCATGACGGTACATTGCCGCGCCGGGCGGCGACGCTGACCTTCGACGACGGTACCCGCAATCTCGCGATCCACGCCGCGCCGGTACTGCGCGACCTCGGACTACCCGCGGCGGTCTTCCTCGCCACCGGGCCGATGGGCACCGGCGAGGCGCTCTGGCCCGACCAACTCTGGATTGCGTTCGCACACACCGCGGTGACCGAAATCGACCTCGGTCCCGTGGGACTCGGCCGCTACTCGCTGCGCAACGTCACCGATCGCACCGAGGTGCGCAACACGGTTGTCCAGCACTTCAAACAGTTGCCCGATGCCGAACGCATCGCGCGGGTCGACTGGCTCGTCGCCGAACTCGGCGCGGACATCGACGCCCGTGGGGGTCCGTTCGAGATGCTGTCCTGGGACGAGGCGCGCATGCTGGCCCGGGACGGCCTGGTATCGCTGTACCCGCACACCGTCACGCATCCGATCCTCTCGCGGTGCACCGACAACAAGGTGGACCACGAGATCTCGGAATCCTGCCTGGTCGTGGAGCGAGAAACGGGCAATGAACCGACCATCTTCGCGTACCCGAACGGTGGTGTGCAGGACTTCGACATGCGTGCGAAGGGTGCGCTGCGTCGCAACGGAGTCCGCTGGGCGCTCTCGACGACACACGGATTCGCAGACGCCGATTCCGATCCGCTTGCGCTGCCCCGCATCGGAATCGGGAGCAACCACTCACTGGCGTTGTATCGCCTCAAGATCTCCGGTTTCGAACTGCGCAGGCCACGTCTGCGGGGTGCGGTCGCACGCCGGCGAATCGGTGCCGCCGTCGCCGGACCGGTGCCTTCAGGGCAACGGTTCGGCGTCCGAGGAGCGGAATCCGGAATGGTAGACGATGTCCGTGGAGTCTGAGGGCTCCCGGTACATGCCCTCCTTGTAGTAGACAGCGCTCGCCCCGGGAATCAGGGTGCGCACCTGGAAGGTATCCGAGCCGTCGCGAAAATCCTGCCGTGCTCCGTTGTGCCACAGGCGTATCCAACCGTCATCGTCGGAGGACGACCAGTGGATCTGCATGGCCACGTCGTGCCACTGCCCGACATCCAGCGGCGTGTCGAAGATCGAGAACTGCTCAAGGTAGGCGCCCGGCGCGGCCTGCTTCTCGATGGTCAGTGACCACTGACCGTTCTCCATGTCCACAGTCCAACTGACCGGTGGACTGCCTCCGGCATAGGCATGCCACTGGTTGGTGACCCCCCAGCCCAGATCGGCGTGGTTCAACGGGAACGACACGTCGAACTTGGTGGAGAACTGATACCAGCACGTCTGTCCCTCGACGCCGCCGGTTCCGGAGCCGCCCTGTACCTCGGCGCGTTCACCGCCACCGAACGGAGGCTTGTCCCCGGGCCGGACCTCGAAACGCGCGGCGCGTCCTTTGACGGCGTCGGGGACGACACGGGCGGAATAGTCGGGGACGAAATCGCCCCCGCTGTCGTTGTATCCTTTGACCTGCACGGTCGGCCACTGGGAGAAATCCCCGGTGGAGTAGTCGCCGACGAACAGCGTGCGCGCGCCCGCTTGCGGTGCGGTAGAAATGGCGATGGCTACGGCCGTCGCGATCACGGCACTGGAAGTACGGTGGGCACGTAGGCGCATCATGGGTGCTTTTCAGTCTGATTTCGGGAAGAACAGGAAGTTGTTCACGTAGCCGCGGGGCATCGCATGCGGTACGAACTCCGCGGTCAGATAGGTCAGCTGGTGTTGCTCGATGTCGAACTCGGCGATGGGATGGGTGCCGTCCTCGTCGAGGAAGAAGCAGTCGTAACCCACCTCGATGATGCGCCCGATGAGATCGGTGACCGGAGCCTGGCGGTGCCGTTGCTCGATCTCGATGGCCATCGTTGGCCTGTCCCTGGTGATGGTGTGCCATGCGCCGTCGACGACCTCGTCCTCATGACCCTCGACATCACATTTCACGAATCCGAGCGGGCGCGCGCTGGACGGGAGCACGCTGTCGAGTCTGCGTTTCTCGACCTGCACCGGCACGAACCGCTCATCGATGGCGGTCGTCCTGAGACTGGCCAGCGCGTCGATGTCGCGCCGGTGATGTCGCGGGACGTGCAGTGTCGCCTCGCCGTCGCTGTCCGACAGCGCCACCGGATACACGGTGATGTTCGCTCGGGTCGTCGACAGCGCGTTCAACCGCTCGACGTTGGCCGGGTAGGGCTCGAACGAATGGACGGTGCCGTCCGGCCCGACAAGACGCGACATCATCCAGGTGTAGACGCCGCGATTGGCGCCGATGTCCAGCACCGATCGGCCGGGTACGGCGCACCGGCGGATGACATCGCACAGCCGGTTTCGGTGAAGCCGTAGTTTGAGCCCGCGCAGCTCCGCGCTCAACCTGGGATCGAGCGTGTCGACGCGTCTTTCAAGCAAATTCATGACCGGTGTTCGCTTTCTTCTTGGCCGATCGGGACCCGCCGAGTGCTCGATGTTCGATGCGGAATCGGAGCCGTGGCTTCTGGACGACCGTCCACGACAGCGTCTCGGTGCGGTTGCCGAAGCTGCGCTTCAGCCGATTCTCGCCGGCCATGAAGTCGTAGATCTCGGCACCGTCCTGCCACGCCTTCTTGATGGCCAGAGCATGGGCGATGACTCCGGGCCGCTCATGCGCCCGTGGGTGCACGAAACCGCTCTGGTAGGCGTAGATCCGATTGCCACGGCGGAAGTTGTAGAGCACGCCCAGCGTCCGGTCGCCGCTCTGTACCCGGAGCAGTTCGACGGCGCCCTCGGCGAACCCACGTTCGATGAGACGCTCGTGGAAACGCTCGAAGAACGGGTGCACGAATGCGTGCGGCAGTCCGCGCTGCTCCCACCAGGGAATGTGCAGTTCCTTGAGCATCCGGAAGAAGTCAAGTGCCTGCTGCTCGTCGGACGCCGCTTCGATCGTGACCGGGTCGAGCTTGCGCAATGCCCGGCGCAGCTGTGACCGGGCATTGGGGCTCAGGATCGCGGTGATGTCGCCACCACTGGCCGACAGCGTGCCCAGGTCCACGGCGAACGACGACTCCGGCCGCTCCTCCCGGAGCAGACCGCGTTCCTCGACCAGGGCTGCCGGCGGGGGAGTGGCAATGCCCGGGAAGCTGATCTCATCGACTCCTGTTGTGGCACAGAACGCCTCGATCAGCCCCTCCCAGCCCACGTCCGGGTCGGCCAACAGACCGTTGTGCTCCGGGAAGATGCAGTCGAGCCGGGGATCCCCGGTGGCGTTGAGAACCCACCGACGGGCGCGCACGATATGGTGCCGCCTGATCTGGGCGTCCCCGAGCACGGCAAGTGCCACGGTCCGGCCGTCCGCCGTGCCCCGCAGGACGCGCGGCATCGCGCTCGGCGGGACCATCTCGAGCAGGGTGCCGATCCACTGCCAGGACAGGAAGAATGATGGTGCGGCCTCGACCTCCAGTCGGCGCCATTCCCGTTCCAGCCCGTCGAGTGTGTCGATGGGTTCGACGCTGAAGACGACGTCTCCGGGATGCGCCGGCACAGCTTGTAGGCGTGCCTGTTCATCCTGGGCCATGTGCGGTCCAGGTTTCGGGTCGGGAAGCCGACGGCCGGCTACCAGGGCACACACACGAGCTCGCTGTAGAGGTCGTCGATCTGCCCGGGTTCCAAGCCGGCGCTGCGGAACATCTTGGGCCAGTTCGTCAAGCTGAGCGCCAACGGCGGCTTGTGCCCGATGGTCCGAAGTTCGGCGAGGGTCGCCAGCAGCCGGTGGCGGACCAGCAGGTGGCGGGTCAGCGGTGCCACGGCGTGGCGCAGCAGATCGGGATTGCTGACGTGCAGCAGCATCGCGACCGGTTGATCTTTGTATCTCGACCGCCGATACATGACGTAGCAATGACGCGAACCACGGGTCAGCACGAGATGGTGTGCGGCAAGTGCCTGCGCGTGGTCGATGTAGAGGGCGAGTTCGGTTCCGGTGAGGGTTCTTTCGATGACCGCGGGATCGGAGATGATGGTGGTCAGTCCCGGGACGGTGGGCCACGGCAGATTCGGGATGAGTACCGCGGCCGTATCGAGGTACCGAAATCCCCACCAAGCCAGGATCTCCTGGGGCTGCACATCGGCGGTCAGCACCGTGAAGTGGTAGTCCTCCTGCGCGAGCAGTGCTTGTAGCAGCGACATGCTGCGCGACCGGAACTCCGGCAGCACACACCAGGACCCCATGTTGCAGAACCGCTCCACCCGGCCGTTCACGAGCCGTTCCGAATACAGGGCCAGCAACGCGCCGACGACCCGCCGGCCGTCCCAGAGCATGAATCCGTAGTTGGGTGCGTCGACCTTCCACGGCACTGTCGAGCACGCCTGTTCCCACGGGACCCGGTCATTGAGGTTGGCGTGCAGGAATGCTGCGACCCCGGCCACGTCGTCGTCCATGATCGGAGACAACTCGACGTGCACGCCGTCCGCTTTCCCGGAGCCCAGCACCGACGTCTTTGTCACAGCGGGACTTCGGGCCGCAGCGACGTGCTGAGCCTGCGGTTCATCGCACCTGCCGCCATACGCATCGTCCATTGCCCGTTCGGTTCCTTCCGGCTGCATGTGGTGTGGCCTGGGGTCAGGCGGGTAGTCGCACAGACTCGTGTTCGGCCGCGGTGTCATCGGCAGGCGGGATATCGTCCTCGGCGCGATCCCAATTCGCGCGCCACCATGCCTGCCCGGATGCCGGCAGGCTGCCGATCGGATCGTAGAACGGGTAGACACGGCTCAGCGCGTCGGCATCGGCCAGCTCCAGACCGGTGCGGTAGTTCTTGTTCCAGTACGAGATGCCCAGTTCGCGGTCGTATTTCACCATCTGATGTACCCACCGCTTACCGACGTAGGGAACGTCGCACACGAGCCGAGGAGTGGCGAACCCCGGCAGATACCCCATGATCGCCAGCTGAAGCTGCTGGGCCTCCGCCAACGAGGTACGCCAGTGCTCGGCGTGGGGGATCATGTCGCAGAGATAGAAGTAGTACGGCACGATGTTGGCTTCGCCCTGCAGTGCGAAGCACAGGTCGAGCAGGTCGTCGGCGGTGGCGTTCACCCCGCGCATCAACACGCCTTGGTTGCGTACGTCCCGGAGGCCGGCGTCGATGAGTGTCCGAGCCGCCGCCGCGACCAGCGGTGTCACCGACTGGACGTGGTTGATGTGGGTGTGCAGCGCCAGATTCACCCCGCGAGCCGCCGCCGTCAGCGCGAGGCGATTGATTCCGTCGACCACCTTGGGTTGCAGCCAGTGCTGCGGCAGTGCAGCAAGCGCCTTGGTGGCCAGCCGGATGTCGCGGATGGTGTCGATATCCAGCAGCTGGGCGATGAACGCCTCCAGCCGCGGCCAGGGGACGTTGGCGAGATCTCCACCGGACACCACGACATCACGCACGGTGGGAGTGGCCCGCAGATAGCTGAGCATGCGGTCCTGCCGGTCGGCCGACAGCAGGGGCAGGGTGGACTTGGTGACCGCCGGCGTGGACTTGCCGACCAGATCCATGCGCGTGCAGTGCCCGCAGTACTGCGGGCAGGTGGACACCAGCTCGGCGAGCACCTTGGTCGGGTACCTGTGGGTCAGGCCCTCCACCACCCACATGTCGGCCTCGTGCAGCGAGTCTCGTTCGGCGTAGGGGTGCGAGACCCATTCCGGATCGCGGTCGCTGAGCACGGGCAGCATGTAGCGCCGGATGGGATCGGCATAGAAGGCCTCGGCGATACCCCGGCGTTCGGGCCCGCAGTGCGGAGCCATGGTGTTGAGCATCTGCGGGGGCAGCAACATCTGCATGGTGGCGCGCTGCTGCTGGTCGGCAATCAGGTCTTCATAGAACCGATCGTCGAGCAGATGCCCCATCACAGCCCGGAGTTGCGCGATGTTCTTGACCGAATGTGCGCGCTGCCACTGCGGATCCTGCCACTGCGCCTCGGTGACCGCAGCCCAGCCCGGGTACCGCCGCCAGTCCGGCTCGGCCAGCTCCTTGCGGGTGTAGACATACGGCTGGTCGGTTGCGGCGGTGAAGTGCGCTGCTTCGCTGGACATTTCAGTACGCCCCGCCATGCCGGAACACCGCGCGCAGGGTCTTCGTGATGATCAGCAGATCGCCGGCCATCGACCAGTTGTCGACGTAGGAGAGATCAAGGCGGATCGCGTCCTCCCACGCCAGGTCGGATCGGCCGCTGACCTGCCAGAGCCCCGTGATCCCGGGCTTCACCAGCAGTCGGCGCAGCGAATCACTGTCGTCCTCCTCGTCCTGGATCCAGAACAGGGGCCGCGGTCCGACCACGCTCATGTCGCGTCGCAGGACGTTGATGAACTGTGGCAGCTCATCGATGCTGAACCGTCTCAGTATCCGCCCGACCGGCGTCACCCGGGGATCGTTCTTGATCTTGAACAGTTGCCCGTCGCACTCGTTGCTTCCCATCAGGCTGACAAGCTTCTTGTCGGCATCCTGCACCATCGTGCGCAGTTTCAGCATATGGAATGCCTTTCCGCCGAACCCGATTCGCTCCGACGCGTAGAAGACGGGGCCGGGGCTGGTCAGTTTGATGGCGGCAGCCGCGATCAGCAGTACCGGTAACGCGACAGTCAGCGCTGCGGAGGCGAAGCAAATGTCGAAGGCCCGCTTCTGGAACCGCTCCGCACCCCGATACTGCGGCTTCTCGATGTGCAGCAGGGGCAGTCCGGCTACCGGCAGCATGGTCATCCGGGAACCCGCGACATCCGTGACCCCCGGGGACACCAGCAGTTCGACGCCGAGGGGTTCCAGCTTCCAGATGAGCTTGCGGATCTGTTGCACCCCGAGGTGTTCGGTGCCGACCACCGCCAGTGTGTCGGCGCCGAACGTACGGATCAGCTCCTCCAACACCGTCAGATCACAGCTTCCGCCGCCGACGATGGGTATCTGTTCGCCACGGACGATCAGATGGTGGTCCCCCGAGGCCCGGCTGCCCGGAATGCAGGCACCCACCACGCGGAATCCGTCGGCCGGCCGCCGGGTGAGGTCGTTTGCCAGGCCCGTCACCGCGTCACTGTTCCCGACGACGAACACCGTGGTCTGATAGCTCCCGTCGGTGCGCTTACGTGCCACATATCGGCGCGCCAGCCACCTGCTGACCACCAGCCCGAAGATGCCTGCGGGAAGCGCCACCGCGAGGTAGCCTCTGGCGATCTCGAGATGGAAGATGTACTCCGTCATCGCGATGGCCCCGAACGTCCAGATGGACGCCTCGACCGCGCGCCGGTACTCTTCCATGCCCCTGCCGATGATCCGCGTGCACCTGGCCCGGAACCCGGCCAGCAGCGACAACCAGATGATGACGGTCAAGACCGAACATGCGGTCGCATAACGATTTTCGTGTCCGGTGACGAAGGGCGGCAGGCCGAAGCGAACATACTGCGCGAATGCCACTGCCGCGCACACCACGATGGCGTCGGTGATGCGCAGGGTGGCGGCATAGCGCTCCTGCCACCGCGGACGGGTGAGGTCGGTGCGCGGCGATGGCGCGGCATCCAGTGTCGGCCCTCGCCCGGTATCGGCCACCTGGACCCGCTTGTCGGCGGTACTTCCCGGCGTACTCATGATGCGCGGATCTCCTGCATCGTCGCGATATGCCACTCGATGGTGCGCGCGAGCCCGTCCCGCAGGTCGACCTCGGGGTTCCACCCGAGTACTTGGCGGGCCCTGGTGATGTCGGGCTTGCGGCGGGTGGGATCGTCCTCGGGGAGCGGGTGGCGCTCGATCTCGGACGACGAGCCCACCAATTCGGCTACCAAATCTGCGATCTGGTGCACCGTGAGCTCGGTTGGGTTGCCCAGGTTGATCGGCCCCTGTTCGTGCGAGTCGAGCATCGCCACCAATCCCCGGACGAGGTCGTCCACGTAGCACAGGCTCCGGGTCTGGCTGCCGTCGCCGAAGACCGTGAGGGGTGCGCAACGCAGTGCCTGGTCGATGAAGTTGGTCACGACCCGCCCGTCGTCGGAGCGCATCCCGGGTCCGTAGGTGTTGAAGATGCGCACGATCCCGGTGTCCACTCCGTGCGAGGTGCGGTAGGCGGTGGTCAACGATTCTGCATAGCGCTTCGCCTCGTCGTAGACGCTGCGCGGGCCGAGCGGGTTGACATTGCCCCAGTAGTCCTCTGATTGCGGATGGACCAGCGGGTCGCCATAGACCTCGCTGGTCGAGGCCAGGACGAAGCGGGCCGATTGCGCAAGTGCGAAGTCGAGCGCGTTGCGGGTGCCTTCCGAGCCGGTGCGCAAGGTGAAGATCGGTCGTTCGAGGTATGCCGGTGGCGAGGCCGGACTGGCCAGATGTACGACGCCGTCGACGCTTTCGGTCAAAGAGATCGGTTCCAGAACTGTGTCTTCGATGAAGGTGAACTGGGGTGAGGTGAAGAGGTGTTCCAGATTCGCGCGGCGGCCGGTCGACAGATCGTCGATGCAGAACACCGTGTCCCCACGTCCGACGAGCACGGTGCACAGGTTCGATCCAAGGAAGCCGGCTCCACCGGTGACGAGAATCCTCATGAGTGTTTTCCTCTGTTGTCCGAGTGGATCCGATCATTGAAAGTCGTCATTGGCATCCCAGCCCGCGATAGGTCCAGCCCGCCGCCCGCCAGATATCCGGATCGAGGCAGTTTCGCGCGTCGATGATGCGCCGGGATGTGGTGACATCGGCCAGTTCCTGTGGCCGAAGCCGGCGGAATTCATCCCACTCGGTGAGGACGAGAACGGCATCGGCTTCCATGCAGGCCTCGACAGCGGAGAACGCAAAGTTGAGCGCCGGGAAAGATTTCCGGGAGTTGTCCATCGCCTTGGGGTCGTAGACCGTCACATCCGCGCCCTCCGAACGGATCTGGTCGGCGACGGCCAGCGCGGGCGAATCGCGGATGTCATCGGTGTTCGGTTTGAACGCCGAACCGAGGACAGCGACCCGTGCCCCGGCGAATGATCCACACTCCTCCCGGGCCATCGTGACCACGCGGGTACGGCGCCGGAGGTTGATGCCGTCGATCTCCCGAAGGAAGTTCAATGATTCGCCCACTCCCAGTTCGTGTGCGCGGGAGATGAATGCTCGGATGTCCTTGGACAGACAGCCGCCACCGAACCCCAACCCGGCGTTGAGGAACCGGCGTCCGATGCGGTCGTCGTACCCGATCACGTCGGCGAGCGATGTGACATCCGCAGAGGCGGCCTCACACACTTCGGCGATCGCGTTGATGAACGAGATCTTCGTGGCGAGGAACGCATTGGCCGCTACCTTGGCCAGTTCGGCGGTCTCGAGGCTCGTCACCAGGAACGGGATGCCCTCGTCCAGAAGAGGGGCATACAGTTCCCGGATGATCTCCTCGGAGCGGAGGTCGCAACGGTCCTCCAGACCCAACACGATCCGGTCGGGATGCAAGGTGTCCCGTATCGCGAACCCTTCCCTGAGGAACTCCGGATTCCACGTCAGCTTCACCGCGGCGCCGGCCGGGGCGGTCCGGCGTACCCGATCCGCCAGCCGCTGCGCCGTTCCCACCGGCACCGTCGACTTGCCGACGATGAGCGCGGGCCGGTCGAGATGGCGGCACAGGGAGTCGATCGCCGCCTCGACGTAGGACAGGTCGGCGCTCGCATCGTCCTTGTTCTGCGGTGTGCCAACGGTGATGAAATATATGTCCGCGAATGCTGCTGCCTCATAGGATGATTCGGTGAACGCGAGACGTCCGGAGGCCATGCCCTCGCCGACGATGATGTCCAGTCCCGGCTCGAAGAACGGCACTGCGCCAGAACGCAGTCTGGCCACCTTGTCCGGATCGGTATCGGCGGTCAGCACGCTGTGCCCGAGTTGCGCCAGACATGCGGCATGTGTCAGCCCCAGGTACCCGGCTCCGATTACGGCGACCTTCACGTCAGATCCCCCATTCAGGCCGCGGCTCGGACTCCGGTGAAGAGCCCGGACGGCGAGACGGCCGATCAATGTCAGCAGACGGGCTGCACGAACACTCGCTGAGAACACCATGTCGAGTCATCTCGTGAAGCACATGCTCACTATTGTTTGCTGGCTGCCGGCAGTACATGGACCATAGGAACGATATTTCGGATGAATCGCTACCCAGTCCCTGGATTAACCCGGCTAGCTCTCGGGTTTCGTGCGCTCGCGCCCACGCCGGACCATTGCGCTGATTGTGCAGACGTTTCCGCGGCGGGCGCGGCGCCCTAAGCGCAGATGCACGGTGATACGAGGGTCCAGAACCTGCCGGTCCCCCGGGTCCGGAGGAACTAGACCCGGGGGTGATGGAGAACTAGCCCCCGGTTCACCGGTGGGCGTTGCAGGGGCCTCCGGAAGCCGGTGTCGGTCGCCAAAATGCCTACACCCCTGTCGGTTACGTCGTGAGACCCCTAGCGAAACTCGCCGCATACTCGTACTCTTCGGTCACAGAAGAGACGTCATATCGTCTTTCGAGCCATGTGCGGGCCAAAGTCAAAAAACCAGCACACCAACATAACCGGACGTGGGGGCGGCCATCCAATGTACTCCGACGCATACGATCCGCTCGACGGCATTGCGATCATCGGGATGGCCGGACGCTTTCCGGACTCGCCGAGTGTCTCCGCGCTGTGGCAGAACCTGCTGGCCGGCCGTGAGTGCATCACGCGCTTCGGACCCGAGGAACTCGAACGTCCGCAGGGCGAAGCCGGGGACGCACAGACCCGTGCGCACTACGTGCGGGCCCGTGGTGTGCTGGAGGGTGTCGACGAGTTCGACGAGGAGTTCTTCGGTTTAACTCCTAAAGAGGCCGCCATCGTCGATCCACAGCAGCGGCTCTTCCTACAGGCGGCGTGGGAAGCCATCGAGCAATCCGGACA
The DNA here is from genome assembly GCF_000416385.1 of Mycobacterium sp. VKM Ac-1816D. NCBI lineage: Bacteria > Bacillati > Actinomycetota > Actinomycetes > Mycobacteriales > Mycobacteriaceae > Mycobacterium > Mycobacterium sp. VKM Ac-1816D. The sequence continues at coordinate 5,367 of NZ_AOHQ01000104.1, read as the reverse complement.
CGATGCCCAGCGGTTCGACGGCCCGATCGGTGTCTTCGCCGGGGCCACCACAAGTAGTTACTATCTGCAGAATCTGCTGTCACGCAACGATGTAACCGATCCGCTCGGTCCGATCATGGTCATGCTGGGCAACTCGAACGACTATGTCGCGACACGGGTGTCCTACAAGTTCGACCTCAAGGGCCCCGCCCTGAACATCCAGAACGCCTGCTCGACCTCATTGGTCGCAGTCTGCACCGCGGTGCAGAGCCTGCAGACCTATCAGTGCGATATGGCGCTCGCCGGTGGGGTGTCGATCATGCTGCCGCAGCGACGCGGGTATCTCCACGAAGAAGGCTCTATCCTGGCTCCCGACGGTCACTGCCGGCCGTTCGATCGCGATGCCGCAGGCACGGTGTCCAGCAACGGACTCGGCGTCGTGGTGCTGCGCCGGCTGCGCGACGCGATCGAGGACGGCGACACGATCTATGCCGTCGTCAAGGGATCGGCGGTCAACAATGACGGCAATGCCAAGGTCGGGTTCACCGCGCCGAGCGTCGACGGTCATGCCCGGGTGATCTCCATGGCGCAGATGCTCGGGGGTATCGATCCCGCGACGATCTCCTATGTCGAAGCCCACGGCACCGGCACCGCGCTCGGCGACCCGATCGAGATCGCGGGGCTCACCCAGGCCTTCCGCACCGGCGGCGCCGAAGAGAACGGCTTCTGCGCGATCGGGTCGGTCAAGTCGAACATCGGACACCTGGACGTCGCCGCCGGTGTCGCGGGACTGATCAAGACCAGCCTCGCACTGCACCACCGGGTACTCCCCGCGAGCATCAACTTCGAGTCGCCGAACCCGAAGCTCGGCATCGAGAGCACCCCGTTCTTCGTCAATGCCGACCAGCGCCGTTGGCCCGAGGGACCGACCCCGCGTCGGGCCGGCGTCAGCTCGTTCGGCCTCGGTGGGACGAACGCACACGTGGTACTCGAAGAGGCGCCCAGTGCGGGACCGGCTGTGCCCGCCTCCCGGCCTGCGCAGCTGCTGGTGCTGTCCGCACGCGACCCGCAGGCCCTCGATCGGGTGGCCCACAATCTCAAGGACCACCTCGAACAGGACCTCAGCGCCGATCTCGCCGATATCGCGTACACCCTTCAGGTCGGCCGCCGTCGCTTCGGGCACCGCCGCGCGGTGGTGTGCCGCGATCGCGACGACGCGATCGCACTGCTGACCACCGCCGACCCGCTGCGGGTGCAGGGCCGGGGCGCACCCGCCGAATTGTCCGGTGGCGTCGCGTTCATGTTTCCGGGGCAGGGCTCGCAGTACGTGGACATGGGCCGTGGACTCTACGAATCGGAGCCGCTGTTCCGGGAGACGATGGACGCGTGCGCGCGGGTGCTGCGGACCGAGACCGGAGTCGATCTGCTCGGTGTCCTGTATCCGGGTGACCCCGATCGTGACAGCGCGCACGCGCAGCTGAGTCAGACCGCGATCACCCAGCCCGCGCTCTTCGCGATCGAATATGCCTTGGCCCAGGTGTGGATGTCCTGGGGGGTGCAGCCCACCGCGATGATCGGTCACAGTATCGGTGAGTTCGTCGCCGCCTGTGTCGGCGGCACGTTCTCGCGGGACGAGGCGCTGCTGCTCGTCGCGGCTCGCGCCCGCCTGATGGGCAGTATGCCGGCCGGGGCGATGCTCGGTGTGCGCGCCCCCGCGGATCTGGTCACCGCCGAGCTGACTCCCGATGTGGCGATCGCCGCATTCAACGGACCCAAACACACCGTCGTCTCGGGTCCGCACGACGCCATCGCCGGCTTCGAGGCGAGGTTGGCCGCGATCGGTGTCGCGCACCGACGCCTGCACACCTCACATGCGTACCACTCGCCGATGATGGAGCCCGCGGTACAGCCGTTCGCCGAACTGGTGGCCGGAACATCGCGCACCGCACCGGCATTGCGGTGGATCTCCAGCCTGACCGGGCGCCCGATCACCGATGCCGAAGCGTGCGATCCGCAGTACTGGGCCCGACAGCTGCGGGAGCCGGTGCAGTTCGCGACCGGTGTGGGGGCGCTGCTGGATCCGCGGATCGCGCTCGTGGAGGTCGGTCCGGGCCAGACGCTGTCCATGCTGGCCCGCCAGCATGAGCGGCGACTGCCCGAACAGCTGATCACGACATCGCTGCATCCCGGTCAGGAGAGGGGTCCGGACGTCGACTGCCTGCTGGCCGCCGCGGGCCGGCTGTGGACTCGTGGTGCCGATATCGACTGGCACGGTCTGCACGGCGGGACCCGCCGGCGCGTCGCGCTGCCCACCTACCCTTTCCGGCGCCGCCGGCACTGGGTCGACCCGAGTCCGGGGCGTGAATCGACACAGCCGGCTGCCTCACCCGACCCGGTGCCGAATTCCTCTGCATCCCGGTCGATCACGCCCGACTCCGGTGACCGTTCCGCCACCCTGCTGGCTCACCTGCACACGGTGTTCGTCGAGCTGTCCGGAGTCGACCGGTCGGATCTGACGCCGGGTGCGAGCTTCCTGCAGATGGGCTTCGATTCGCTGTTCCTCACCCAGGCCGCCAGTGCGTTGCAGAAGCAGTTCGCGACCACGATCACCGTGCGCACCCTGGTCGAGGAAGCGCCGACATTCGACCTGCTCATCGACCACATCATGGCTGCGACACCGGATGACACCCCTGACCTCGCGGCCCCGCGGATCCTACCCGCCCCGGTCCCGGCTGCGCCGACACGCGCGCCCGCGGTCGGGCTGACCGATCGACAACAGCAGCGTCTCACCACGCTGATCGAACGGCACCGCTGGCAGGAGGCGGTCGGCCCGGCCATCGCGGTGCAGTCCTCGGGTGCGTACCTGCGCGATGCCGGCGGGCGGGCTCACATCGATCTCACCAACGGCGGCGGCGCCGTCTTCTTCGGCCATGACCCGGCCTTCATCCGCGACGCCATCGAGACCGAGTACGCCTCCGACTCGGCGAGCGGATCGCCGGACGCGCTGGCGACCGAAGTCGCAGCCCTCGTGTGCGAGATGGTCGGCATGCAGCGTGCTGCGTTCTATCCCGACGAATCCGGTGCCCTGACGGCGGCCGTCCACATTGCCCGCACCCGGTCCGGGTGCGACACGATCGTGGCGGTCACCGGCGCGGGTCACACCGTGGAGACCGTGCCGGGCGGCCGGGTGGTCGCCCTCGCGTACGGCAGTGCAGCGGCGCTCGCGACGATCAGGTCGATGCGCGGGGAGCTCGCCGGCGTGCTGGTCGAACCCGTGCCGGTGCGGCGGCACCGCGACCACGCCCCACGGGAGTTCCTGAACGCCGTGCGCGAGGTGACCGCCGCGACGGGCGTGGCACTCATCCTCGATGAGGTCCGCTCCGGATTTCGCACCCACCCCGGCGGCGCCCAGGCGCTGTTCGGTGTGCAATCCGACATCGCCGTCTACGGCAAGGTCGCCGGTGGCGGACTGCCGATCGGGATCGTCGCGGGCAGTGCGAAGTATCTCGATGGTTCGCACGCCGGTGGCTCACCGCTGGCCCTGGCAGCGGCGCGCGTGGTGTTGCGACGACTCCGCGACGATGGTCCCGCCCTGCAGCGCGGGCTCAACCAGCGCACCACCGCCTTCACAGAACGGCTGCGCACCGTCAGCGCCGAACTCGATGCGCCGGTGCACATCCGGCATTTCTCGTCCTGGTTCGACGTGTCGTTCCCGCCCGGACTGCCACTCGAACCGCTGTACCACGCACTCATGCGGGCGCGCGGTGTGCACACCAGGGAAGACGGGCCGGGATTCCTGACGCTCGCGCACACCGATGCCGATCTCGAGTGTGTCGTCTCGGCCTTCGGTGAGAGCCTCGCGCAGATGCGGGCCGACGGTGTCCTGCCCGAGCGCGCCGCGACGCCGCGCCGAGGCCGCGACGCCCACGGGCGCGAGGCCTGGTTCGTGCCCGATCCGGACCGTCCTGGCAAATATCTGCAGGTTGTCGGTGCCAGTGTCGGGGAGGAGATGGCGCATGGATGAGGTGGTGGACAGTTACGAGCTGTCGCCGATGCAGGCGAGCATGCTGTATCAGGCATTGAGCGCGCCGGGGGACGGCACGAACATCGAACATGTCGTCATCTCGGTGGACGAGGAACTCGACGTCGCGCTGTTCGAACAGGCCATGGCACAGGTGATGCAACGGCATTCGGTCATGCGCACGCGATTCCGCTGGGTGGACGTCGGGGAGCCGTGCCAGGAAGTGCTGGCGCATGCGCCACTCGCCGCCACCGTCGCCGACTGGCGCGATATCGCCCCGGAGGCGGCCGACGAGCGCTTCGATGCCCACGTGCTCGCCGACAGCCGCCTCGATGTCGACATGTCCGATGCCCCGATGATGAGGCTCTTCATCGCCCGGCTTCCCGCGGTAAAGAGCAGAGTTCTGTGGACATTTCACCACGCCCTGCTCGACGGACGTTCCTACATCGTGTTGCACGAATGGTTCGCGCTCTATGAGGCCGCGCAGCGTGGGGAGTTGTTGTCATTGCCGGCGGCACGTCCGTACCGCGACTACATCGAATGGCGTCGCTCGCTCGATCACGGTGTCGCCGAGACATTCTGGCGCGAGCGGCTGGGTGACTTCGGCATGTCGACACCCTTCGGGATCGACGCACCGCATGCCGCCGATGAGAGCACCGCACCGGCGAGCGCCTGTGAGCAGCGTCTGCCGAAGGATCTGACCGAGCAGCTGCGCCACGCGGCGCACCGGGCCGATGTCTCGGTCAGCACGATGGTGCAGGCCGCATGGGCGGTCCTGCTGCACCGCTACTCCGGAGAGTCCGACATCGTGTTCGGGGTGACGCGCGCCGGCCGCATCACCGGATTCGATGACGCCGACCGGATCACCGGCCTGTTCATCAATACCCTCCCCATGCGGGTCGGCGTCGACGGCGACGCCGAGATCGGGCCGTGGCTGCGCGCGCTGCGCGCTCAGCAGAGCGCGCTGCGCCCCTACGAGCAGACCCCGCTGGGCACCGTGCAGGCGTGCAGCGGGGTGGCCCGCGGCGCACCGCTGTTCGAGAGTGTGATCGTCTACGACCACCACACTCTCGACATGCAACTCCAGATGCCGGGCCGGCATTTCGAGTACCGGGGACAGACGAACTTCCCACTCGCACTGATGGCCTACGGCGACGACGGCTCCGGCGCCATGCTGCTGCGGCTGGACTACTCGACCAAGCGTTTCGCCGCGCCGGCCGTCACGCGGATGCTCGGCCACCTGGTGCACCTGCTGGCGCAGTTCGCCGATGGCGAACCGAAGTTCCTCGGTCAACTCGACCCGCTGAGTGTGGGTGAGCGTGTGGTGTTGGTGGGTGATGGTGGGGTTCCGGTGGTGGTGCCTCGGG
>NZ_AOHQ01000103.1:0-24600 GCF_000416385.1 Mycobacterium sp. VKM Ac-1816D | reverse complement strand
CACTGCACTGCAAATCAACCCTCAACAGCACAAAGACGCCCACTAAAACACTAGGAGCGCCACTTGTGTTCGACACTACGCCGAGTGTCGCTCTGGTGCAAGGTGTTATTCCCCGAGATCGGCACCAGGACTCCTGAGGCCGCCGGCGACACGTCCGTGCAACTATCCCGAGTTGCGCAGAGCGCTGGCCAACCCGCTCATCGTCAGCAAGATGCCGCGTTGCACCAGTTCGTCATCGTCCCCGGACCGGTATCGGCGCAACAATTCCACCTGCAGGTGATTCAGCGGTTCCAGGTACGGGAACCGGTTGAACACCGACCTGGCCAACGCCGGGTTGTCGGCAAGCAGGTCATCCTGGCCGGTGATCAGTCCATGCATGCGGACGGTCCGCTCGTGCTCATCGACGATCTTGTCGAAAACCCTGGCCCGCAGCTCCTCATCGGCGACCAACTCCGAATAGCGGGCCGCCAGACCGAGATCCGATTTCGACAGCACCTGCGCCATATTCGACAGCACAGTGCGGAAGAACGGCCATCGGTTGTAGAGGTCGCGCAGGATCTCCAGCTTCGTATCGTCACCGGCGACGAACTGTTCGAAGGCGGTGCCGGTGCCGTACCAGCCCGGCAGCATCACCCGGGATTGGCTCCAGGCCAGCACCCACGGGATGGCCCGCAGATCCGAGATCGCGGTGGTCGGCTTGCGCGAGGTCGGCCGGCTGCCGATGTTGAGCGCGCCGATCTCACTCACCGGAGTCGAGGCCTTGAAGTACTCGACGAACCCCGGTGTCTCGTGCACCAATTCGGCGTAGGCGCGCTGGGCACGGGCCGCCAGGTCGTCGAGCACGCGGTAGGCGTCCTCGGCGTCCTCCCCCAACCCCTCGACATCCAGCAGGGTCGACTCCAGGGTGGCAGCCAGCAAGGTCTCCAGGTTGCGGTGGGCGATCCGCGGCTCGGCGTACTTGGCGGCGATCACCTCACCCTGTTCGGTGATGCGCAGAGATCCCTTCACCGCACCGGGCGGCTGGGCCAGGATGGCGTCGTAACTCGGGCCACCACCACGACCGACGGTGCCACCGCGACCGTGGAAGAGCCGCAACCGGATTCCGGTCCGCTGCGCCGAGTCCACCAGGTCCAGCTCGGCGCGGTAGAGCGCCCAGTTGGCCGCCAGGTATCCACCGTCCTTGTTGGAATCCGAATAGCCGAGCATGACCTCCTGTTGGTCACCGCGTGCGGTCACCAACGCCCGATAGACCGGGAGGTCCAACGCGGCCTCCAGAATGGCCGAGCCGCGCTGCAGGTCATCGATCGTCTCGAACAACGGGACGATGCCCACCGGTGCGTAGACGGCGCCGGCGGTGGCATCGAGCAGTCCGGCCTCTTTCAGCAGGACCGCGGCTTCCAGCATGTCCGATACCGACTGGCACATCGAGATGATGTAGTTCGGAATGGCTTGTGGCCCGAACACTTTCACCGCCCGGGCGGCGGCCCGGACGATGCCGAGCTCCTTGGCGGCCAGTTCGGACAACTCCGCGCCGGGCCCGACCAGCGGACGGCGGGTGCCGATCTCGGCGGCCAACAATTCGACCCGCGCCTCCTCGGGCAGCGAGGCATAGTCCGGATGGACACCCGCCCAGGCCAGCAACTCGGAGATCACCTGCTCGTGCACCTCGGAGTTCTGCCGCATGTCCAGACCGGACAGGTGAAAACCGAACACCCGCACCGCTTCCCGGAGCCGACCCAGCCGATCATCGGCCAGCACCGCGGAGCCGTTGTCACGCAACGACGCGTCCACGGTATCCAGATCTGCCAACAACTGCTCGGGAGTCTCGTAGGGCTCCAGACCGAGGTCGAGCTCGAGTGCGGGCTGGTCATCGAGGATGCGCATGGCGGTAGCGGTCAGCCGGGCGTGAATCACCCGCAGGGCCCGACGGTAGGGCTCGTCGCTGCGGGCGGGTTCGGCACAGGCATCGGCGAGCGCGGTCATCTCCTGGCTTGTTCGCACCAGCCGCGAGGACAACGACAGTTCCTGTTCCAGCGCGCAGATCTCGCCGAAGTAGTGGTCGAAGGCCGTGTAGGCGGCGCGCCCGGTGGCCAGCCGTACCACCTCGGCGGTGACGTTGGGGTTACCGTCGCGGTCGCCGCCGATCCAGGATCCCGGCCGCAGGATCGGTTGTGCCAGCACCTGTGTGCCCGGCCAACGTTGCTGCAGCGCGTCCCGCACCTCGGCGTTGACCCGTGGGATGACATCCAGGAACGCAGCCGGGTAGTACCGCAGCCCGGTTTCGATCTCGTCGGAGATCTTCAGGCGCGACAGCCGGACCAACGCCGTCTGCCACAACGTGAGGATGTGCCTGCGCAGTTCGGTTTCGATGTCCCGGCCACCGTCGGTGCGGGTGTGCCCGTGGAGCCGCAACCGCATCAGTTCGGTGATGTGGTGCTGGGTGTCGAAGACCGTGCGGCGGCGGGTCTCGGTGGGGTGCGCGGTGATCACCGGGGACACCAGCGCACCGGTCAATGCCGCGGTGACCACGCTCGCGTCCAGTTGGGCGCCATCGAGTTTGCGATAGGTGGCGGCCAGGCTGCTGTCCTGCGGTGGCTCCCCGGCGGCCTCGTGTACGGCGCGACGACGCTCACGGTGGATGTCCTCCGCGACATTGGCCAACAGGGCGAAGTGGGTGAACGCGCGGATGACCGGGATCGCCTGATGGACGTCGATATCGCGGAACAGATCGGCCAGCTCGGCACGGTCGATCTCGGAGCGCCGTATCCGGAAAGACTCGACCCGCGCCTTTTCGACGAGGTCGAAGATGTTGTCGCCGTTCTGTTCCCGGACCGTGTCACCGAGAATCGCGCCGAGCAGCCGGATATCTTCTCGCATCGGTTCGGTGGCTTCGCGACCGACGTTGGTGCGCTGCACCGAGCCGATGGGTTCCAGAGTGCTGTCGGTGCTGTCTGCCATCAGTCAATTATCGGTGCGCGGCGCCGATATCGCAGAGCCGGGGGTCACCACCCCACCGATCAGGCGTTGTATTTGATGCGCAGCGCCATGCCCACGATCGACACCAGCCAGATGCCGATGACGAAGAGGGTCAACCGGTCGAGGTTCTTCTCGACGATGGTCGACCCGGACAGGCTGGACTGCACGCCACCGCCGAAGAGGGTGGACAGGCCGCCGCCCTTGGCGCGGTGCAGCAGTACCAGCAACACCGTCAACAGACTGGTGATGACAAGCACGATCTGCAGGGCGAGTTCCATGCCGGTCAGCCTACACGGAGGTGATTTCGGTGCGAAAACGTGCTCCAGCCGCACGGAATCTCACCGAAATCACCTCGCGATCAGGGCAGATCAGGGCAGTGGCCCGCCGGCCGCGATGGCCGACAGGGTGGCGAACTGCTCACCGTCCAGTGAGGCACCGCCGACCAACGCGCCGTCGACGTCGGTCTGCCCGACGATCTCGCCGACGTTCTTGGCGTTGACGGAACCGCCGTAGAGCACCCGCACCGTCGCCGCGACCTCCTTGGAGGCCAGTTCGGCGAGCTCGGCCCGGATCGCGGCACATACTTCCTGCGCGTCGGCCGCGCTGGCCACCCGGCCGGTACCGATCGCCCAGACGGGCTCGTAGGCGATGACGACCTGGGCGATCTGGTCGGCCTTGAGCCCGGCCAGGGAGCCGCGCAGCGATTCCACGTTGAACTCGACGTGGTTGCCCGCCTCGCGGACATCCAGGGATTCACCGATGCACACGATCGGGGTGAGGCCGTGCTTGAGGGCGGCGGCCGCCTTGGCGGCCACCAACTCGTCGGTCTCACCGTGGTAGGTGCGCCGTTCGGAGTGTCCGACGACGGCGAAGGTGACACCCAGTTTGGCCAGGAACGCGCCGCTGATCTCACCGGTGTAGGCACCGGAGTCGTGCTGCGAGACGTCCTGCGCACCGTAGGTGAGGCGCAGTTTGTCCCCGTCGACCAGCGTCTGCACACTGCGCAGATCGGTGAACGGCGGGATGACGGTCACATCGACCTTGTCGAAGTACTTGTCCGGCAAGGCGAATGCGATCTTCTGCACCAGGGCGATGGCCTCGAAGTGATTGAGGTTCATCTTCCAGTTGCCGGCGATCAGCGGCTTACGTGCCATGTCTCACGCCTCCAGAACGTCGATGCCGGGGAGGGTCTTGCCCTCCAGATACTCCAGCGACGCCCCGCCGCCGGTCGAGATGTGCGAGAAGCCGTCCTCGGGCAGACCCAGCAGGCGCACCGCGGCCGCGGAATCGCCACCGCCGACGACGCTGAACGCACCCTTGCCGGTGGCCCCGATGATGGCCTCGGCGACACCCTTGGTGCCTGCCGAGAACGCCTCGAACTCGAAGACACCCATCGGGCCGTTCCAGAACACCGTCTTGGCGTTGGACAGCAGCGCGCTGAACCGCTTGACCGATTCGGGCCCGATGTCCAGGCCCATCTTCCCGTCGGGGATCTGGTCGGCGGGCACCGTCTCGGCCGCGGCATCGGCGGCGAACTTGTCCGCCGCCACGATGTCCACGGGCAGGTGGATCACGTCACCGTAGGTCTCCAGCAGCTTCTTGCAGGTGTCGATCATCTCCTCCTGCAACAGCGAGGAACCGACCGAAAGACCCTGTGCGGCAAGGAAGGTGAAGCACATGCCGCCACCGATGACAATGCTGTCGGCTTTGGTGGCCAGGTTCTCGATCACCGCGAGCTTGTCGGAGACCTTGGATCCGCCGAGCACCACGGCGTACGGCCGCTCGGTCGAGCTCGTCAGCTGTTCGAGCACCTTGACCTCGGTGTCGACCAGCGTGCCCGCGTAGTGCGGCAACAGCGTGGCGACGTCGTACACCGAGGCCTGCTTGCGATGCACGACACCGAATCCGTCGGAGACGAACGCGCCGGGGGTTCCGTCGGCGGCCTCGACCAGTCCGGCGAGCGCCTTGGCGAGCGCCAGCCGCTCGGCGTCGTCCTTGCTGGTCTCGCGGGCGTCGAAGCGGATGTTCTCCAGCAGCAGTACGTCACCGTCGGTGAGGCCCTCGGCGCGGGCCAGCGCATCGGTGCCGACGACATCGCCGGCCAGCTGGACGTGCCTGCCCAGCCGCTCCCCCAACGCCGCCGCGACGGGGGCGAGGGAGAACTTCGGATCCGGTTCGCCCTTGGGGCGGCCCAGGTGCGCGGTCACCACGACCTTGGCACCGGCCTCGGCGAGCGCCTTCAGCGTCGGGACCGAGGCGATGATGCGCCCCGGATCGGTGATGTTCCCGCTGTCGTCGAGGGGGACGTTGAGGTCGGAGCGCACCAGGACGCCCCGACCTTCAACACCTTCGGCGAGCAGGTCAGACAGTGATTTGATCGCCATGATCGCGAACTACAGCGACTTACCGACCAGCGCAACCAGATCGGCGAGGCGGTTGGAGTAGCCCCACTCGTTGTCGTACCAGGAGACGACCTTGGCCTGGTTGTCGATGACCTTGGTCAGTCCGGCGTCGAACAGCGAGCTGTGCGGGTCGGTGACGATATCGCTGGAGACGATCGGGGCGTCGTAGTACTTCAGGATGCCCTTGAGCTTGCCCTCGGCAGCGGCCTTCATGGCGGCGTTGATCTCGTCGGCGGTCGCCGACTTCTTCAGCTCGGCGGTCAGGTCGGTGACCGAGCCCGTGGGGATCGGCACCCGCAGGGCGTAGCCGTCCAGCTTGCCCTTCAGCTCGGGAAGCACCAGCCCGATGGCCTTGGCCGCACCGGTCGAGGTCGGCACGATGTTGATGGCGGCGGCGCGGGCACGGCGCAGATCGCTGTGCGGGCCGTCCTGCAGGTTCTGGTCCTGGGTGTAGGCGTGGATGGTGGTCATCAGGCCCTTGACGATGCCGAACTCGTCGTTGAGGACCTTGGCCAGCGGGCCGAGGCAGTTGGTGGTGCATGACGCGTTGGAGATGATGTTCTGGCTGCCGTCGTACTTGTCCTCGTTGACGCCGAGCACGATCGTGATGTCCTCGTCGCTGGCAGGCGCGGAGATGATGACCTTCTTGGCACCGGCGTCGAGGTGGCCCTGCGCCTTGTCACGCTTGGTGAAGATGCCGGTCGACTCGACCACGACGTCGACCCCGAGGTCGCCCCACGGCAGCGCCGACGGGCCTTCCTTGACCGAGAGCGCCTTGATCTTCTGGTCGCCGACGACGATCGTGTCCTCGCCCTCCAGGCTGACGTCGTAGGGCAGTCGGCCGAGGATCGAGTCGAACTTCAGCAGGTGCGCGAGCGTCGCGTTCGAGGTCAGGTCGTTGACAGCGACGATCTCGATGTCGGTGTTCTTGCCCGCCGCCTTCTGCGCGTCGAGGGCGCGGAAGAAGTTGCGTCCGATTCGACCGAAGCCGTTAACGCCTACCCGGATGGTCACGTGTCTCTCCTTGTTGTGGGGAAATCGCGGTTGTGGGGAAAATCGCGGTGAACTGCTCGCCCGCCAGCCTAGTGGTGCCGGTTCGAGCGTGTGCACGCTGGTCAGATGGGCGCTCGGTCCTCTGGTTCGTGCAGCGCCAGTTGACCGACATCGCGCGGGTCGCGGCCGGTCAGATCCGCGATCAGCCCGGCATCGCTCAGGTCCATCCGCTCGGAGTGTTTCCAGTCGTGGTGGGCCACCTCGTTGAGACGACTGGTGATCTGGTGGTCGGTTACCTCGATCGCCAGTTCGCGGCGGTGATCGAAGCTGCCCGGCGAGAAGTTGATGGAGCCGACGACGGCCCGTTCGTGATCCGCCAAAATCATCTTGGCGTGCAGTTTCATGTGTTTGAGGCGGTGGATCTTGATGCCGACATCGTCGAGGATCCGCATGCCGCTGACACCTTCGACCAGCTTGCCATCCTTGAGATGGTGTGCGGCGCGGGCCATGACATGCACCTTGACCCCGCGGCGTTTGGCGCGCACCAGCCGCTCGATGATGACGGGGTCCTGATACCGCTCGTTCTGCAGGAACAGGGTGTGCTGGGCGCTGTCGATGAAATCGGCGATGCGGTGCCTGCCGTTGGCGGGGCACCAGATCAGGTGAGCACCGTCGCCGGGATCGAAATCCTCCCGTGCCCAGTCTGCCTCGAAACAATCGATGATCTCGGCCACTTCGTAGGCGCTGGGGGTGACCACCGCGTAGTCGCGGGTGTGGGTGAAATTCTCGTGCGTCCAGTTCAGCGATTCGACGAATGCGTGCTCGTCATCGATGACCATCGACTTCTCATGGGTGAGGTCGAAGGCCGGGCTGCTGGCCCGGACCTCGATCCCGAACCGCTCCAAGGCCTCCCGGGCTGCGTCGTTGTCGGTTTCACCGTCGCGACGTTCGGGATTGAGCATCACCTTGACCTGCACGCCGCGACGGTGCGCGGCCACCACCGCCTGCAGGAGGGCGTCGTGGGTGAAGGCGAACATCTTGATCCGGACCGACCGGGTCGCGCCGTGTATCGCGTCGAGCACCGGCTGCGCCGAGTCGTCGGGCAGGATGATCAGCGAACGGTTCATGGTGCGTCGTCCTCGTACTGGATGCGGTGCAGGTCGGCGTAGCGACCACGCGCGGTGAGCAGTTCTTCGTGGGTGCCCTGTTCGACGACCCTGCCCTCTTCGAGCACCACGATCTTGTCCGAATCTCGAATGGTGCTGAGTCGGTGGGCGATCGTGATGACGGTGCGGTCCGCCATCAAGCGTTGCAGCGCCGTCATCACCAGCCGTTCGGACTCGGCGTCCAACGCCGCGGTCGGTTCATCGAGGATCAGTATCGGGCTGTCGCGGATCAGCGCGCGGGCGATACCGATGCGCTGACGCTGGCCGCCGGACAGGGTCATGCCGCGCTCCCCGACCGCGCTGTCGTACCCCTGCGGCATATCGGAGATGAACTCGTGGGCATTGGCCAGCTTCGCCGCCTCGACGATTTCGTCGTGGCCGGCGTCGGGCCTGCCGAAGGCGATGTTGTCCCGGATGGTTCCGCGGAACAACACCGTGTCCTGCAGGACGTAGGCGATCTGGCGGCGCAGTTCGTGCAGCTTGTAATCGCGCAGATCGACCCCGTCGATGCGCACGGTTCCCATGCTCGGGTCGTAGAACCGCGGGATGAGACTCACAAGACTGGACTTCCCGCTGCCGGTGTGCCCGACGACACCGACCAACTGTCCGGGCTGCACATCGAAGGTCACATCACGCAGGACGGGCGTTTCGGCGTCGTAGCTGAACGCGACCCGCTCGAAGGCGATCGCGCCACGGATGCGGGCGGGCTCGACCGCATCGGCCTTCTCTTCGACGGTGGCCTCCGCGGTCAGCAGCTCGTTGACGCGCTCCACGCCGACCGATGCCATGGCGATGGTATTGGTGAGCTTGGCCAGATCTTGTACGGGCTTGAAGAACGAAGCCAGGTAGGAGATGAACACGGTCAGCGTGCCTGCGGTCATGGCGCCGGCCAGGATGAGTGCCGATCCACGCCACAGCACCAGCGCTGTGCAGGCCGCCACGACCACCGCGACGATCGGCGAGACCACCGACTTCACCCGGCGGGCGTTGAGCGCGGCGTCCACCGCCTGCTGCCCGACGATGGCCAGCTGGCGCTCCTGCAATTCCTCGCGGTCGAACGCCTTCACCACCCGGATGGACTGCAGGCCTTCCTCGGCGACCGCTACGATGTCGGACTCCCGGCGACGTACCTCGTGGGTCGCCACCTTGACGGCCTTGCGGATCCGGGACACGAACAGCAGCAGCAGCGGCGCCACCGCGAGCGCCACCAGGGTGAAATCCCACTGTAGCCACAGCATCAGCGACAGCATGCCGACGATCGTCAGCAGGTCGGTGGCGATCCCGAGTGTGGATGCCGACGCGAAATCCTGAATGGTGTCGACATCGTCGGTGAGGGTGCTCAGAATGGGGCCCACGCGGTGGGTGTCGAAGTAGTTCAGCGACAACTGCTGCAGGTGATGGTAGGCGCGGGTGCGCAGATCATTGCCGATCCGCTGCCCCACGGTTTCGGTCAGGTAGTTCGCGATGTACGTGGCGACCGCGGCGATCACCGCGATGACGATGACCATGATCGCGGCCAGTCCGGCGATGTGCATCCTGCTCTCGCCGCCGAGCACGGGTTGCAGCAGCCCGTGTAGCCATCCGGGCAGCGGATGGTCGCCGATCACGCTGTCGAGGACGACCTTGAGCGGCCACGGCGCGGCCAGACCCATCGCGATCTGGATCAGCAGCACCCCGAAGATGCCCGCCACCATCCACCTGTAAGGGCGGACCAGCTCGACAATCAACTTCATCGCGGACGACGCCCCTTTGCCGGGATCGGGCCTTCACGGACCCAGGACTGGTCAGGCCTCGTCGAGCAGATCCGGCGTGACCGCGGACTCAGTATCGGGGATGCCGTCCTGTTTCGCCTTCCGATCCGCCATCGACAACAGCCGCCGAATCCGGCCTGCCACGGCGTCTTTGGTCATCGGCGGCTCGGCCAGGCGGCCCAGCTCCTCCAGGGATGCCTGCCTGTGCTCCACCCGGAGCCGGCCGGCCTGAGCCAGGTGGTCCGGCACGGTGTCACCGAGGATGTCCAGCGCGCGCTCCACCCGGGCGGCGGCGGCGACGGCGGCCCTGGCCGAGCGGCGCAGGTTGGCATCGTCGAAATTCGCGAGCCGGTTGGCGGTGGCCCGGACCTCACGGCGCATCCGCCGTTCCTCCCAGGTCAGCCTGGTGTCCTGCGCTCCCATCCTGGTGAGCAGGGCGCCGATCGCCTCGCCGTCGCGCACCACGACGCGGTCGCTGCCGCGCACCTCCCTGGCCTTGGCGCTGATCCCGAGACGACGGGCCGCGCCGACGAGAGCCAGGGCGGCCTCCGGGCCGGGGCAGCTGACTTCCAGCGCCGACGAACGCCCCGGCTCTGTCAGTGAACCGTGGGCCAAAAACGCTCCGCGCCAAGCGGCTTCGGCGTCGGCGACGCTGCCGCCGACCACCTGGGCCGGCAGCCCGCGCACCGGTCGGCCGCGCAGATCCAGCAGCCCGGTCTGGCGGGCCAGGGCCTCCCCGTCCTTGGCAACCCGCACCACATACCGGGTGCTCTTGCGGATGCCGCTGGCCGACAGGACGTGCACCACGGCGTTGTAGCCGTACAGGTCGTAGATGTCCTTGCGCAGGCGGCGGGCAATGATGCCGAGATCCACCTCGGCCTCCACCACGACCCGGCCCGCCACGATGTGCAGGCCCCCCGCGAACCGCAGCAGTGCCGACACCTCGGCGCGGCGTGCGCTGACCGAGCTCACGACCAGACGACTCAGCTCGTCCTTGACCTCGGCCGTCATCGCCACGAGTCGTCCCCCCTTGGTGCGTTCATTGATCGCTGCCCGTGTTCTCCGTGTCGCAGGTCGCCCGGCCGGACCGGCGCGGGGGTTGTCGGTTGTTCGCCGATGACGCCGGGCACCGGTCCGCGCACCCGCACACCTTCCAGCGCGGCGGCCAGCATCGACGGGTCATGTAACTGTGTACCAGGTCGGGAAACGTCGGCAAACTCTACTTGAGCACCCAAAAGTGCGGCGGTCCGCACCAGTTGCTCGCGCTCGCGATCGCTGGGCACCCGGCAGGCGTCGATGATGATCTCATCGACGCGGAAGCCCGGCGCGTGCTGGGCCAGGACATGGATGTGCCGCTCGGCGGAGAACCCGGCGGTCTCCCCCGGCTCGGCGACCAGGTTGAGCACCAGCGCCCGCCGCGCGGTGGTGGCATTGAGCGCCGCGGCCAGTCCGGGAACCAGCACGTGCGGGATGACGCTGGTGAACCACGAGCCGGGGCCGAGCACCACCAGGTCGGCGGCCATGATGGCGTCCACGGCCTGTCTGGTCGCCGGCGGGTCGCCGGGCAGCAGCCGCACCCGGCGCACCTGCCCGACGGTGGTCGCGACCGCCACCTGTCCGCGGATCACCCGGAACATGCGCGGGTCGGATTCCAGGCCCGCCACATCGGCCTCGATCTGCAGCGCCACCGGGCACATCGGCAGCACGCGACCCTTGAGGTCCAGGATGCGGCCCAGCTCGTCGAGCGCGGCCACCGGATCGGCGAGCACCTCACTGAGACCCGCGAGCAGCAGATTTCCGATGGGGTGTCCGGCCAACGCGCCGCTACCGCCGAACCGGTGTTGGATGATCGTCGCCCACAGGCGGCCATGCGGACTGTCGGAGGCCAACGCCGCCAACGCCATTCGCAGATCACCTGGCGGGATGACGTCCAGTTCGCTGCGTAACCGGCCCGACGACCCGCCGTCGTCGGCGACGGTGACGACGGCGGTCACGTGCGGACTGAGCCGTCTGGCAGCCGACAGCGTCGCATACAGACCGTGCCCTCCGCCGAGGGCGACGATGCGCGGTGAACTCATGACGTGACTCTCACTCGCGTCCCAGGTCCCGGTGCAGTGCCCGTACCGTCAAGTTCGCGTCACCCTCCTGCAGCAACCCGGCCAGCGCTTCGGCGATCGCCACGCTGCGATGCTTGCCCCCGGTGCAACCGATGGCCACCGTCATGTAGCGCTTTCCCTCCCGGCGGTAACCGTCGATGACGACGCCAAGCAGTCGATGGTAGGTGTCCAGGAACTCGCCGGCCCCGTCCTGCCCGAGCACGAAATCCCGAACGGCCGGATGTTGGCCCGTGTGCGGTCGCAACTCGTCCACCCAGTGCGGGTTGGGCAGGAACCGGACGTCCATGACGGTGTCGGCGTCCATCGGCAGGCCGTACTTGTAGCCGAAGGACTCGACGGTGACATTGGTCTCGGCGACGGTCTCGCCCCCGAACGCGCGCTCGATGCTCTCGCGTAGCGCGGGTACCGCCAGCTTCGAGGTGTCGATCACCAGATCCGCGCTCGCCCGGACCGGGGCCAGCATCGTGCGCTCGGCGGCGATACCTTCGGCAAGGGTCTGGTTGCCCTGCAACGGATGACTCCGTCGGTTCTGCTCGTACCGACGCACGAGGATATCGTCGGCGGCCTCCATGAACAGCACACGCGGGGTGATCCCCCGGGTCGCCAGTTCGTTGCGCACCGAATCGAGGTCACCGGTGAAACCACGCGAGCGGACATCCATCACCAGCGCCAGCTGGGTGATCCGCGACCCCGCGTCCAGCCCCAGATCGACCATCCGGGCGATCAGCTCCGGGGGCAGGTTGTCGGCGACATACCAGCCGAGGTCCTCGAGCACCTTGGCGGCGGTGCCCCGGCCGGCACCGGACAATCCGGTGACCAGGACGACGTCGATTCCTGATTCTTCGCTCATGCCCTGGTTCGTCACCCCGTAGTTGTATCTGACGCGGTCTGCCCGGTCGGCGCGGCCGCGTCATATGCCGTCTCGTCACGATCATTGTTCACATCGACTCCCGGTGGGTCCGAAACGACCGGGGCGTCACCGGCCGGAGTGGAGTCACCTGCCAGCGCCGCGAGGACGGCCTCGGCCGTGGCCACCCCGATACCTGGTACCGCGGTGATCTCCGCGACACTTGCCGCCCGCAGCCGCGCCACCGAACCGAAGTGCGTCACCAGCGCCTTACGACGGTGCTCCCCGAGTCCGCGCACCGAGTCCAGCGCCGAGGCCGTCATCCGCTTGGACCGCTTACTGCGATGGAAGGTGATGGCGAACCGGTGCGCCTCATCGCGGATGCGCTGGAGCAGATACAGCCCCTCGCTGGTGCGCGGCATGATCACCGGGTCGGGCTCGTTCGGGACCCAGACCTCCTCGAGCCGCTTGGCCAGCCCGATCACCGCGACATCGGTGATCCCGAGATCGTCGAGGACGGCCTGGGCGGCATTGACCTGCGGCGCGCCGCCGTCGACGACGAACAGGTTCGGCGGGTAGGCGAATCTGCGCGATTTACCTTCCGCCACCATCGGTTGTTCGATATCGGCGACGTGGCGGGCGAACCGGCGGCGGGTCACCTCGGCGATCGAGGCGACGTCATCGGATCTCCCGTCGCCGGCGGCCTCGCGGATGGCGTAGTGCCGGTAATCGGATTTGCGCGGCAGGCCGTCCTCGAACACGACGAGTGAGGCGACCACGTCGGTGCCCTGCACGTGGCTGATATCGACGCATTCGATGCGCAGCGGCGCGTCGGGCAGCTCCAAGAAGTCCTGAATGCTCTGCAGCGCAGCAGATCTCGCGTTGAAATCACCGGCGCGCTTGAGCTTGTGCTGGGCAAGCGCCTCCTTGGCGTTGCGGTGCACCGTCTCGGCGAGCGCCTTCTTGTCGCCGCGCACCGGGACACGCAACCGGACCCGCGAGCCACGCAGCTCGCTCAGCCAGGTGGTCAACTCTTCGGCGTTGTCCGGCAACACCGGCACCAGCACCTCGCGCGGCACCGGTGTGGTCGCCTCATCCGCGGACACGGTGCCGGCACCACCGGCACCCAATTCGGCCTGGTCACCGTAGAACTGGGTCAGGAACTGCTCGACGAGATACGCCTGCCCCGACGTACCCGGCTCCGTAACACCGGTCGCCTCCGGCTCCGAAGCCTTCTCCAGCACCCACCCCCGCTGCCCCCGCACCCGGCCGCCGCGCACGTGGAACACCTGCACGGCAGCTTCCAGCTCGTCGTCGGCGAAGGCCACCACATCCGCGTCGGTGCCGTCTCCGAACACGACGGTCTGCTTCTCCAGCGCCCGCCGGAGGGCCCCGATGTCATCACGCAATCTGGCCGCACGCTCGAAGTCCAGATCCTCTGCCGCGGAGTTCATCTGCTTTTCCAGATCACGCACCAACCGGTCGGTCTTACCGGCAAGGAAGTCGCAGAAGTCCTCGACGATCTTGCGGTGGGCGGCGGCATCCACCTTGCCCACGCACGGTGCCGAACACTTGTCGATGTACCCGAGCAAGCACGGCCGGTCGATCTGGCTATGTCGTTTGAAGACCCCGCCCGAGCAGGTGCGGGCGGGGAACACCCGGGTCAACAGGTCCAACGTTTCGCGGATCGCCCAGGCGTGTGCGTAGGGGCCGAAGTAGCGGACCCCCTTGCGGCGCGGGCCGCGGTAGACGAACAGCCGCGGGTACTCCTCGTTGAGTGTGACCGCCAGCACCGGATACGACTTGTCGTCGCGGTAGCGGATGTTGAACCGAGGATCGAACTCCTTGATCCAGTTGTACTCCAGCTGAAGCGCCTCGACTTCGGTGCTCACCACGGTCCACTCGACGCTGCCGGCGGTCGTGACCATCTGGCGCGTCCGCGGCGCCAGCGCCGACAGGTCGGCGAAGTAGGAGTTGAGGCGGCTGCGCAGGCTCTTGGCCTTGCCCACGTAGATCACCCGGCCGTGCGGGTCGCGGAACCGATAGACACCGGGTTCGACTGGAATCGAACCCGGTGCCGGGCGGTAGGTCGCGGGGTCTGGCACAGGTCCAGGTTAGAGGCTGTCGATGACAGCGCAGAATGCTGCGCCTTTGGCCTCGTAGTTGCGGTAGAGGTCGTAGCTGGCCGCCCCTGGTGACAGCAGGACGATGTCGACGCCGGGCAGTCCGGCGGCCAGCCGCACCGCCTCCTCCAGGCCCTCGACCCGGTGCACGCGGTCAGGGTGAGCCCCGGCGAAACCGGCCCCGATCAGTGCTCCGTTGGTGGGAGCCTGGATCAACGTGACATCGCGGGTACCCGCGCACAGGAACTCATCGACCTGCCGGTAGTCGAGCGACCTGTCCATCCCACCCACGATCAGCGCGATACGGTCGTCGGCAGGCATCGCCGACAATGCGGCCACCACGCTCTCCCCGGTGGTGGCCAGCGTGTCGTCGATCCAACGCCTGCCCGCGGCGGTGCGCACCGTCTGCAGCCGGTGTGGCAGCCCGGTGAAGTTGGCTGCCGCGGAGTCGATCTCGGCCTCGGTCACCGGCCTGCCGAGGACCTCGGCGGCCGCCGCAGCGGCCAGCGCGGCGTTGATCGCGTTGTGCGGGTACGCCAACACCGAGTCACCCGCCGGTCGATACACCCCCGTCGTCGACAGCTCGTGCACCGGCGGGAATTGCTCGATACCGACACCTCGCAACGCGGACGTCACCCCGGCAGTGGTGATCAGAACCCTTGCGCCGCCGGCGAACACGGCAGCCTTGGCCGAGTAGTAGGACGCAATGTCGCCGTGCCAGTCCAGATGGTCCTGGTAGAGGTTGGTGATCACGGCCACCGCGGGCGAGGTGCTCAGCAGCGCACATTGCTGGCTGGATAGTTCGGCCACCACCCATTGCCCGGACGCCGGGGACAGGTCCGAAAGCGGCGTCCCGATATTGCCGGCCGCCACGGCAGGCACACCGAGACCGGCCAGCAGGTGAGCCAGGAACGACGCCGTGGTGCTCTTGCCCTTGGTGCCGGTGACGCCGATGGTCTGTGCGCCGTGGCGGGTCATGTACCAGTCGGCCGCACTGGATACCGGCGGGCCGTTGCGCCGCATGTCCTCGAAGATCGGATGTTGCCATGGGACGCCGGGACTGACGAACACGATATCTGTGTCGCGCAGCGTGTTCGGCGCATCGGCACCGTAGCGGACGGTCAGCCGCTCGATATCCGGAGCGCTCCCGTCGATGGCCCGGTCATCCACCGCGATGATGCGTTCGGCACCGTGGGCGGACGCCGTCCGGGCCATCGAGAGCCCTTCCTTGCCCAGCCCCCAGATACCGACGGTGCGCCCGGAAAGCTCAATCATCGAGCAACGTCGCATACCGGTCGGGCACGTGATGGCGCGCGGGTCCGGTGTCGTGGTCGACGGCGACCGCGGCGAGGGCATCGCGCTGGCGGCCGAACTCGGCCACCAGCGGCAGATCCTGCCATTGCGGGTCGTCGAGCACCGCCAGCATCGCCTCAGCGGCCTCGTAGTACTCCCCCACGCATTCGAACGGTTTGTGCACCCCGATGCCGAGGATGTCCGCGAAACCGGCACGGTGGCCGGTGTCGGCGAACAGGTTGCGCCCGAAGATCCGTTCCATCGTGGGCCGGCCCAGTCGCGGAGCCAGCAGTACGAAGACGAACTGACATTTCGGGCAGATGCCGCACCAGGAGGTCGCCCGCTTGGCCGGGTCGAGTGCGAACAATCGGTTGCAGCTGGTGAACACGTCGAAGTATTCGGCGCAGCGGGCGAAGCGGTCGGCGATCTCGGATTCGGACAAGCCGCGTAGCAGCGAGAAGTAACGGTCGGGCGCGAAGCCGTGCTGCACCAGGGTGTCGCGCAGCAGTGTTTCGTAGGCCAGGCTCTTGGACCATTGGTGGTTGATATCGCGGCCAAGCCACTCGATGTTGCCGATGTTGGAGGACCGCTCGTTGGACAGCACGACGGGACCGAATCCGTTGGCCTGCGCGACGATCAGTCCGATCACACTGTTGATGGCCGTCACCGGCACATGGCCGTTGTGGGCACCGTTCGCGTTGGCCTCGATGAGCGCCCGATCGATGCGGCGCCGCACGTGCACGCTGTTCAGTCCGCTGACCTCGATGCACCGGTCGATGGGGTCATATCGGTTGACACTGAACAGCATCGGGGTCAGGCCGTGCCCACGCAACGCTTCGATGCTGACGACCGAATCCTTGCCGCCGCCGACCGGCACCAGCGGAGTGGCATCGACGTCGAAGCCGTCGGTGACCGGCACGTCACCCGCCGGAGGCCCGTCGACGTGTGGGGTCAGCGCCGCGGGAAGGTCATTTCGATACGCGAATTCCCCGAGTCCACCCTCGATCAGGGTGCGCAGATAGTGCTTCTCGAACTCGTGCGCGCCGAAGGCGATCTCGATCCGCGGGGGCGCGGCGGCCTTGTAGTAGCTCAGCGCACAGGTGAGGGCGAGCAGTCGGGCCAGCAGCGGATGCGGCTGGGCGCCGCCGAGGGCCTCGCCGAAGTCGATCACCTCGGCGAACGTCATCGGCTCCGGTCCGCGCAGGGTGTAGCCCAGCGAGAGCGTGCCCGCTGTGAACGAGTAACCGTCGATCACCAACGCGTCGAAGGACTCCGGCCGGAACGTCATGCATTCACCTCGAATCGGCGATCGCCGATGGCGGTCACCGGATGGATTTCGAATCGCGGCGAGACAAACCACGCAGCGACGGCATTGCCGATATCGACCGGCTCGTCGGCGCGGGGCAGCTCATCGGCCAGCCCGGCCGCGATCAACAGATCGAGCACGTCGGCACCGGTCCCGACGCGACCCCGCTCGGTGTCGAAGATCAGCGCACCGCATTGTGGCCGCCCGATCCGGTCCCCCTCCGCGTCGGCCACGTCGACGTATCCGGCGGCCGCCAGTTCCCGGGAGGCGAGATCATGTGCGGCCCGGCTGGTCGTGTCGACCGCGATCCGGCGCCATTGCGGCACCGGGCGGTAGGGTCGCACATCCAACGCAACGGATTCGTCGCGGTGGGGGGTGATCGTGGCGCCGGAGACCAGGAAGTGGGTTCGTCCGTGGATCGGCACGACCAGCACTTCGGCGGCAAGCACGGCACCGGCGTCGGCCCGGCCGAGCAGACCGTCCAGGGTGTCGGCCAAGACGTCCTCGGCGGGGATATCGGTGCCGTAGAAGTCGGCGACCGCAGCCAGTCTGCGCCAGATCAATGCGGTCGCCGGTGGACGTCCGACGATCAGCGGGGCCGTCAGAGCCGGGTGCGAGCCCAGGCCCGCGATCACTGTCGGTGCTGTGACGAGCGGCACGCCGGCATCGGCGATACCGTCAGCCGAGGCTGATACGAAAACCAAGGTACTCATCGACTTGTCGATCCTACCCGAGCGTCTGACTGTGATACTGGAGCCATGGGCATGGGGCAGGTGCGCGTGGCCCGGCTCACCGAGACGGACTGGCGCGCGTTCGCCGGTATGCGACTGCGGGCGCTCACCGATTCGTTGGGCGACCGTAGTCCGCACTACCGGCACGAGAGCACGTTCACCGCTGCGCAGTGGCGCCGCCGGCTACGCGCACACGCCCAGTTCGCGCTCGTCATCGACAATCGGGCGGTCGGCCTGATCGGTGCCCAGCGCCAGGGTCCGGAATCGGTGTACCTGTACTCGTTGTGGCTGGATCCGACGGCACGGGGCCGCGGGCTAGGTCGCACCCTGGTCTCCGGGGCGGTCGACTGGGCGCGCAGCCAGCGAGTGCACCGCGTCAACTTACGCGTCCACCGCGACAACGCCCCGGCCCTGGCGGTCTACGGCAGCCTCGGGTTCACCATGGTGTCCGGCGACGCCGACGCGGGTGATGACGCGCCAGAGGTCACGATGACGCTGACGGTGAATTGATCTCGTTCTGGTAGCGGCGCATGAGCGTGCGCACCTGATCCATGGCCACCACCGCGCGCTCCTTGTCGACGGCCTGGATCGCCATCGCCGCGGTGTACTCGTCGTCGGCCAAGTCGATACGCGCCCAGCGCGCACCGGGCGGGAAGGACACGTCCACGACGTCGGGCCAGGCAATCAGTTTGTAGCCCAACGCGTTACGCACAGCGATACCGGAGGGCCCGACGCGTAACCGAGGCCGCGCCAATAGCAGCACACAGCCTGCGATCACCAGACCCACCGCCGCGATGCCCACCTGATCGGCGGTACGGAACACCACACCGCTGGACCCGACCTTCAACAGGAACCCCACGGTGATGTGGGCCGCGGCGATCAAGAAGGCGGCGCCGTAGACGAAATACGGCGTCAGATGCGGTCGGACCTGGAGGTCCCATTTTTGGTCGTCGGTCGACCGGGTCATGACGCGAGGTCGCGCAGCACCAGCGCAGTCGACAGCGCCGCGGCGGCGGCCTGAGCCCCCTTGTCCTCGGTCGACTGCGGCAGTCCGGCTCGCGCCAGCGCCTGCTGCTCGGTGTTGGTGGTCAACACGCCGTTGGCCACCGGGGTGGACAGGTCCAGCGACACCCGCGTGAGGCCCTGGGTCACCGCATCACAGACATAGTCGAAATGCGGTGTCTCGCCCCTGATCACGACGCCCAGCGCAACGACGGCGTCGTACTTGGCAGCGAGGGCCTGCGCGACCACCGGAATCTCGATGGCGCCGTGCACCCGCACCACCGCCGGGTCGGTCACCCCGAGCTTGCCTGCGGCGCGCAGTGCGCCGTCGAGCAACGCATCACAGATGGTGGCGTGCCAGGTGCTCACCACGATGCCCAGCGACACCGTGGAGGCGTCCACATCCGGCAGGTCGGGGATGGCACCGGTATGCCCGCTCACAGCGCTCCACCGGGTTGAGCCTGGTCGTAATCCTCCAGACCGGTCAGGTCGTGGCCCATCCGGTCCCGCTTGGTCATCAGATAACGGATGTTCTCGGCGTTCGCCCGCACCGGTAGCGGCACCCGCTCGGTGATGTGCAGGCCGTACCCGTCCAGGCCCACCCGCTTGGCCGGATTGTTGGTCAACAAGCGCATCGACCGCACACCGAGGTCCACGAGGATCTGGGCACCGATGCCGTAGTCGCGAGCGTCGGCCGGCAGGCCGAGTTCCAGATTCGCGTCGACGGTGTCGGCGCCGGCATCCTGCAACTGGTAGGCCTGCAGCTTGTGCAGCAGGCCGATACCGCGGCCTTCGTGCCCGCGCATGTACAGCACGATGCCGCGCCCCTCCTGCGCCACCATGGCCATCGCGGCATCCAACTGGGGACCGCAATCGCAGCGCTGCGAGCCGAAAACGTCGCCGGTGAGGCACTCGGAGTGCACGCGGACCAGCACGTCGTGACCGTCGAATTCGGGCCCGGAGATGTCGCCGCGCACCAGCGCGACATGCTCGACATCCTCGTAGATGGAGGTGTAGCCGACCGCCCGGAACTCACCATGGCGGGTGGGGATGCGGGCCTCGGCGACGCGTTCGATGTGCTTTTCGTGCTTGCGCCGCCATTCGATGAGGTCGGCGATGGAGATCAGCGCGAGCCCGTGGTCGTCGGCGAAGACCCTCAGCTCGTCGGTCTGCGCCATCGAGCCTTCGTCCTTCTGGCTGACGATCTCGCAGATCGCGCCGGCGGGCTGCAGGCCTGCCAGCCTGGCCAGGTCGACGGCCGCCTCGGTGTGACCGGGACGGCGCAGCACGCCGCCGTCCTTGGCGCGCAGCGGCACCACGTGGCCGGGTTTGGTGAAGTCCTCGGCGACTGCCGTCGGATCGGCCAGCACACGCATCGTGGTGGCGCGGTCGGAGGCCGAGATACCGGTTCCGACGTCCTTCTTGGCATCGACGGTCACGGTGTAGGCGGTGCCGTGCTTGTCCTGGTTGACCGCATACATCGGCAACAGGCCCAGCCGGTCGCAGATGGCGCCGTCGAGGGGCACACAGAGGTACCCGGAGGTGTAGCGCACCATGAACGCCACGAGCTCGGGAGTGGCCTTCTCGGCGGCGAAGATCAGGTCGCCCTCGTTCTCGCGGTCTTCGTCATCGATGACCACGACCGCCTTACCCGCCGCGATGTCGGCTACCGCCCTTTCGACGGAATCCAGCCGTGTCATCGTCGCCTCGTCATCGCTGGCCGAAACATGTCTGTGCCACCTTCATCAGTTCGTCTGCGCCCACCCCGCGGCAACAGCTGCGCAGGACGGACAGTTACACCAGTATGAACCACGGCCCCCCAGCAGTTATTGCCCGCCGGTCCTCAGCGGGATCGACGGGCGACAACACGGGACCGAAGTCTCAGAACGTGTACGTAACGCTCACATAGGCCGGTGATCCGTCCGGACGGACGTGGCCGTCGAAGTACCGCACCGCGAAGGTCTCGCTCGGATGGAACCGGCCGCATTTGCCCGAGGTCGACGTGTAGTTCACCAGGAATGCGCCCGTCCGGGTGCGGTGCACCGAGACCGTGCCGCGGGGGTTGGCCTGGACAATGGTGAAAGTGATGTCGTCACCGTCGGGATCGGCCACGGTGGTGGTCCACGAAGCGGTCTTGAGCAGGCCGAGCCGTCCGCTGGCGCCGATGGTGGACTGCACGGGCGGCTGATTGTGCGGGAGCAGACGTACGGGCACCACCACCAGGGTGCCGTCCTTGGCGGTGACGGTGAAATGGTCGAGCTTGTCTGCCGCCAATGCCGTCACCGCGGCCGCGGCATGCCCGATCGCGGTGTTCAGGGCGGTGGAGTAGGTGAACGTGCCGTCCTCGTTCACCGTCACCGTGCTGCCCTTGGCCGAGATGACGGTGTTGCCGGGTAATCCCCCGCCGTCGACCCGCACCGGGCGCCCGTCGGCTGCCATCGCGACGATACGTCCGCGGGTGGTCTGCACACCGGCGGCGTTCACCGCCGACTCGGTGATCTGCGCACGGCCGGAGACGGGCGACATGTCGGCGAGCGGCGGGCACACCTCGACGGTTGCGACCGTGATGGAGCGTCCGAAGTCGTCGGTGCCGATGATGGTGAACGAGTCATCGGCGGTGATGCCGTGTCCCAGGCCGGGAGTGCGCGTGTAGACGTAGGAGCCGTCGACGTCGACCCGAGCGGCGCCCTTCTTAGGTGGCCGACCAAGGCTGAATCCGATGGGGCCGTTCGCGGCGGCAGCGATCGCGAGTCTTCCCCGCTGGACATCGGGCGCAGTGCCGACGGTTTCGGCTTGCAATCGCAAATGTGCCAGTGGCCGTACCACGATATCGGCGGTGCCGCCATGGGCATCGATCGCGGTGACGACGAACCTGTCGGTGTCCAGGCCGGGGATGGCAGCGGTGGAGATGCGGGGCACGAACGTGAACTGTCCACTGACGGTGTCGAGTCGAACCAGCCCGCCTTTTTCCGAGTACGCGGATTCGGCGGTGGAGTCAGCGGGATTCGAGGAATTCTTCAGGCTGAAGGTGAGCTTGCCACCGTCCCACGCGGCACCTTCGATCCAGCCGGTTACCACGCCACTCTCCGCGGGCAAGGACACGGTCGCCGCACCGGAGGGTGGCACGCCGGCAACGAGGATGCCCACGGTCACCTCGACATCGACGTGCCGTCCGTAGAGATCGGTGACGGTGACGGTGAACGTGTCGACCTGATCGGAGGGTTCCGCGCTGACCCGGGCCACCTGCCGCGCCTGAACCGACGGCGTATAGGTGAAGTGACCCGAGGTCGCACCGACCGACACCAGACCGCCCTTGGCGGTCGTGAACAGCGTGGGACCGTAGCTGATGGCACCGTTCCCCTGATCCACCGCGGTGACAGATCCGAAGATCGCCCCGGTGACCGGATGCGGGTTACCGACGTCCACCGTCGCTGTCGGTGGCTCGTTTGACCGTACGACAAACCCGGTGCTGATCACCTGTGATGTGACCCCGAGGTCAGGCACCGCGGTGATGCCGACGCCGTCGGACAGTCCCTTCGGCACATCGAAGATGCGGGGCAGATCGTCAATCGTCATGTGCGGGTTCCCTGGAGAGTGTCGGGTCGGAATGTGGTGGAAGCACCGGCTACACGGTGAACGTCCTTGACGAGCTGGACAGGGTCCCGACCTGCACGACACCATTGATGACCTGGTAATACTCGGTCTCGGTGGCCGTCACGGTCACCGTGTTCCCGGACGACTTCCCGCTGGTGTTCAGGGTGCCCCACGTCGAGTTGTAGCTCGCCGATCCACCCCCGGTCTGGGCGGTGACCGCGGTGTCGACCGAATCACCGTTGCTGCCCGAACCGAAGACACTGGTCCAGTTGTTCGTCAACCAGGTCCGCACTCCACCGCTGACACTCGGCGGATCATTGTGCGCATAGATGTTCACATTGACCGAATAGGTTGTGCTACCGCCGAACCCGTCGTTGACCGTCACGGAGAAGTTGTCGGCGAAGGCCGTTCCGCTGGCACCGACCTTGGCTGCACCGTGGAAGTACGAGTACCCCTTGTCGATGGTGTAGCTGAACGTTCCGTTCGCATTGACCACGACGGACCCGCCATTGGCCGTCGAGAACGTACCCGCCGTCCAACTGACCGCGTCGCCGTCGGAGTCCGAGGCAGCCAACGAGCCCGAGGTCCGCTGCTTCCAGGTGCCGATGCCGATCACGGTGTTGTCCTCCAGCGAGGAACTCGTGATCGTGACCGCACCGCCGATGGGCGCCGCATTCGGGATCGTCGGTGCGACGTTCACGGTGGCGATCGTCACCGTCTTGCCGCTGGCGTCGGTGCCGATGATGGTGAACGTGTCGTTGGGTGTCGTCGAATGCCCAAGGCCCGCGTTCCGGGTGTAGGTGTAGGTTCCGTCGGCATTACGGACGACGGTTCCCTTCGTGCCTTGCGCACCGACGCTGAAGGTCAGCAGTGACGCGTCGGCGCCCGGTACGTTCAGGGTCACGTTCTGGATGTTGGCTCCCCCGTTGGTGACCGTCACCGGCGACGGCGTTGCCTGCGCCACCGAGATGGTCGCCGTGGTGGTACCCCCATGGCCGTCGGAAACCGTCACCGTGAACGTATCCGTGGTCGATCCGGATTTGGTCGGGATGTAGGTGAACGAGTTGCCGGACAGCGTCACGATGCCACCGTTGGCGGTGTACGCCGAGCCTCCGGTGGCTCCGACGAGGTTGTAGGTCAACGCGTCGTCGTCGTTGTCTGACCCGTTCAACGTGCCACGCACCACGCCGAGTGCGTCCGAGCTGGCATTGGTCGACACACTCGACGAAGGCTTCGCGTTGAGCTTCTCGACCGGCACCTCGACCACGATCGTGGCGCTGGCGCCCAGCGCATCCGTGATGGTGATGGTGAAGGTGTCCTTGACCGCGAGGCCGCTGGCACCGACCGCGGCCGCACCGTGGAAGTAGCTGTTGGACTTGGTGATCGCGTAGGTGAAGGTGCCGTCCGAGTAGAAGGACACCGAGCCACCGTTGGCCGTGCTGTACATCGCCGGAATGATCGAGCCACCCGGATAGGTGATCGCATCGCCGTCGGCATCGGCCGCGGTGACCTTGCCCTTCGTGTTCTGCGTGCGGATTCCCAGGAAGTCACCACCCAGCGAGGATTCCGTGATCGTGGTCTGCCCGGCGGTCGGAGCGGCGTTGTTCAGGGTCGGCGTGACGGTGACCGTGGCGACGACGATGCTGACACCACCGACGGTGCCGAGGATCTCGAAACTGTCGGTCGGGCCGCCGGTGTGTCCCGCGACCGTCCGGGTGTAGGTGTAGGTGCCGTCAGCATTGATCGCCACGGTGCCCTTGCTCGGACCATTACCCACGCTGTAGGTGAGCACTCCCTGCTCGGCACCGGTCAACTGCACTGCACCGGTGACGATGCCGTTTCCACCCGACGTCGAGGTGGTGACGGGGAGATTCAAATCGTGGGTTGTGACGGTCACGAAAGTGGTTGTCTGACCGCCCTTTCCATCGGTGACGTACACCGTGAAGCTCGATCCGACGATCGCGCCGAGCACACCACTGTTCAGACCGGGCACGTAGGACCACTTGCCGTTGGCGTCCACGGTCACGATGGCTCCGTTGCCCAGCAGCTTGCTGGACCCACCGCCGTAGCCGGTGACGCTGTAGTGCAACGTGTCGTTGTCATCGTCGCTGGCGCCGACATTGCCGGTCGCAATGCCCGACCCGCCGGTAATCACCGCACCGTCGAGGGGCTTGGAGGAGGGCCCGCTGTTCACCTTGGGAACGAGCGACACTTCGGCGACGGTGATCGACTGACCGTTGATCGTGCCCACGATGGTGAACGTGTCGGACTCGTTCCAGCCCGCCGTGGTCGCCGTATA
>NZ_AOHQ01000102.1:0-36461 GCF_000416385.1 Mycobacterium sp. VKM Ac-1816D | reverse complement strand
TGCCGTTGACCACCAGCGCCAAACTCGACCGCAAAGCCTTACCCGCACCCACCCACCAACGCAGCCAGCCGTGCCCGTTCGTGGACCCCCGGTCCACAAGTGAGGCGCTCGTCGTCGCCGCGTTCAGTGAAGCGTTGCGCCGCAGCGATATCGGTGTCTTCGACAACTTTTTCGACCTCGGCGGGCATTCGCTGATGGCGGCGCGGGTGATGGCGAACGTGTGCGAATCGGCGCGTGTCGAGCTGCCTCTGCGCAATCTGTTCGAACGTCCGACACCGGAACAGCTCGCCGCCGCCATCGACGCGCTGTCATGGGCCACCGTCGGCAGCGACCGGCTTGCATTCGCCGGCAGTGGCGAGCGGGAGGAGATCGAACTGTGACGACTGCCGATCTTCTGGAGGAGCTGCGCAAGCTCGACGTCCGGATAGCGCTGGACGGAGACCGGCTGCGGCTCAATGCACCCGTCGGGGCACTGACCGACGAGCACAAGCGCGATCTCGCGACCCGCAAGCCCGAAGTGATCGCGTTCCTGCGGGAGGCGCAGCGGCTGGTCTCCCAGCAGCGCGCGATCGTGCCGCTGCAGCCGGACGGGACGAATACCCCGATCTTCGCCGTCGCCGGGCACAACGGCGATGTGTTCGCCTATCGCGCGCTGGCACAGCACCTCGGCACGGAGCAACCCTTCTACGGCCTGCAGCCGCCCGGGCTGGAGGAGGGCAGCGAGCCGCTGACGACCGTCGAGGACATCGCCGGCTACTTCGCCGATCAGATCCGCGCGTTCCAACCGGGCGGACCGATGATCATCGCCGGTTACTGTGCCGGCGGCTCGATTGCGTTCGAGCTCGCCCGCCAGCTCACGAACTCGGGCACGACGGTCACCGACCTGATCCTGTTCGGTGCCCCGTACTGCACGTTCTACCGCCGGCTGCAGTGGACCGTCGCACTGGGTCGTCACTACGGCAGCCGCGCGATGACCCACGCCCGCCGGCTGTGTGCGATCCCGATGGCCGAACGCGGGCGGTACATCGCGCTGCGCGCGAGACATCTGGCCGGCACCGTGCGCGGTGTGCGCGAGCAGAGGTCCGAGCCCGTGGGCGATGCGGTCCTGATCCGCCGCCGCGCCGTGGTGGCGGCGACGCTGGCCGCGGCACGGGCGTATGTGCCGACATCCTCCGGTCTGCACATCGACGTCATGCTTCCGTGCGAGTCGTGGCAGCGGTCATCGGCGCGCCCGTTGCGATGGAATCGCCTCGCCGCGAGCACCACCCTGTTCATCGGACCCGACGGCTGCAGTAGCGACACCATGCTGCTACCCGAACATGCCGGGACTTTCGCGGGGTTCGTCGTGCAGACACAGCAGCGACACGCACACAGTGGCCCGATGTGACCTCCGCCGAGCACTCAGCAGCCGGGTTGCAGCAGTGCCCGGACGTATCCCGCGGTCTGGTAGAGGTACTCGAACGCCCATCGGCGCACGGAGATCGGAGTCGGGTTCGGCACCATCACGAGCTCACCGTCGAAGCACTTCTCCAGGATGTACCTGGCCCGGGAAGCGTGGGGCCGAAATGTCACCACGATGACTGTGCGCCAACCATGTTCGGAAGCGAGCCGCTGCAACTCCTGTGCCTCACCCTTCGTGGTGGCCGGGTCCGGGGCGAAGCAGTACACGGTGAACCCGGGGTGCGGGTCGGTGCAGTACCGGGTCAGGCGCGGGTTGTCCGTTCCGCTCGGATCCGACACGACCAGGTTGGGCGCCCAGCCCTGTTCGGCGAGATCGAATCCGAAGGGATACCGGCCGTGGTGTGGCCCGCTCAGGATCAGGATGGCATCGGCACGGCGCAGCGTGTCCACCTGGGGATGCACGAAGACGGGCAACCCAGCAGCGACCGCGATCATCAGCGTGAAGACGAGAAACAACGAACGACGCAACAATCTCCGTGCCTTCGCCGCCCTTGCGCGGCGCCGGAGATCAGGGCGCACAGGGGTCTCCGCGGTGGACCCGCACGGAGCTCGTCATATCGCCACACGGTAGTCGGGCCCCCGACCGGACGGCGCCGTGATCGCCCACACCAGGAGAGAAACCGATGACCGAGCAGTCTGAAATCCAGCCATTGCCCCCGTTGACGGCGATCCGCGAACCCAGAGTCGGTGAGCGCGCAGCTGCGCACCCGATAGGGCGCAGCGCCACCCCCCTGGGCATCACCGGTAAACGCGGCTTCCTCGTGCTACTCGTTTCGGGTGTGGCGATCAACGCGTGGGCGCTTTTTCCCTCCGCCGTCGAATCCGGAGTCTATGTGCCCTTCTCGCAGGGGCCGCCTCCGGTTTCCGCCGAGGCCAACCCGGTCCGGGATGCTGCCGGCGACCTGTCGGCGTCGACGAGCCGGATCAGTTTCAGGTTGATGGACACCGCTCGGATGCCCGCGGTGCCGGCGAGTTACGGGTCGTTCTCCCAGGCGAGTAGGGCGCTTGCCGTGTCGATGGTGCCGCTGAGGTCGAAGCTGCAGGCGCTGTTGATGCTGCTCTGTTCTCGCTATGGCCACGACGTGGATGTCGCAGCGCTGGAGCTGAAATTGCAGGCGCTGCTGAGGCTTCCGGATTCGTTACTGGCCCAGTTGATCGAGCATCCCGACCTGGTCGACCTGGTCACCGTGCTCGACGCCGTCTTCCTGGACTCGAACGACCTGTCGGGTATCAGGACGGAGCTGGACAAGATCGGTATCACCTCGACAACGGGACCGACCGAGCAGATCGATATCGTCACAATCAGCGGTAGACAGGCATACATCGTCTACTCCCCAGCGGTCCAGCCGGTGGCCGAGAACGTCTCGATGACAACAACTTCTGTGATCGTGCAACAAGCTGTGGAGTTCGCGGTGGTGGTCCAGATCGAGACCCCGGCTGCGGCGACGTTCACCGCGGTTCCCGAGCCTGCCGACCAGATCGTGGCCGAATTCGTCGCCCCGCCGAGTGCCGGGCCGGTGGCGACCGCAGCCCTGTCCTTTGCGAATGCGGAGGTGTTCGACGAGCCGACGCATGTTCCGCAGCCGGAATCAGAGGACGCCGTGGATGCCGACGACTCCTTCGAGTCCGACGAGCACGGTGATCCGTTCCCCGCCCCCGACGAAGACGACACCACCACAGTTCAAGACGGTCCGCCCACCGTAGAGCCGGATGAGGCGCAGGCCACTGATGAACCGGCAGGCGCGAACCACAATGACAGCGAAGGAAGTTCTTCCGCCGAGCCGAGCCCCTGACGGGGACTCAGCTCGGGTTGAGGATGGCCGCGGTGTCGGCACCGTCCACGACGGCGCGCGCGACATCGGCAAGGCGTCGGTTGTTACGCCGCGCGTACCGGCGCAGCAGGTGGAATGCCGCGTCCATGTCGACACCACCGCGCTCGGCCAGGACCCCCTTGGCTTGCTCGATGACCGTCCGGGTGTTCAACGCGGTCTGCAGCTGCTGATTCAGCACATCGGACTGCAGCGCGACGCGTTGGTGAACGATCCCGATGGTCGCAACATCGGCGAGTGCCTGTCCGATCGCGATATCGGCGTCCGACATCTTGCCGGAATCGAAGCGCAACAGATTCAAGGCGCCGACCCGGTCGTTGCGTAACCGCAGTGGTAGAGCATGGACGGATAGAAAGCCGTACGCGATGGCGCGCGCGGCAAATTCCGGCCAGCGGTCGATCCCGATCCGCAGATCGTCGACGACCACCTGTTCGCCGGTGCGGTAGGACCGCAGGCACGGACCGTTGTCGTATTGGATCTGGAACAATTCCAACAGGCGGGTCTGTTCGCTGTTGGAGGCGAGCACCTGAAATCTGCCGTCCACATCGGCCAGGACGATGCCTGCGGCATCGATCGGCAGCAGTGTCATGGCGTTCTCCACCAGCTGTTGAGCCAGTTCGACTACGTCGAAATCGGCCACCAGCGTGTCTGCCAGACCCACGAATGCGCGGGCCAAACCTTCGTAACGGTCCATTTTGCTCCCTACGGCATTCTGCCACGATGTGGCCTGGTGTTCCTACGGCGTGTCATGACGCCGGAGCCTGGTCGCCATCCGGACCCGTGTCGATACGCAGACCGTGGTGTACCACCTGGGCAGCCACTTCATCGAGTCCGAGCTCGTTGGCGAAGGCATATCCCTGCAAGCGGGCGTAGGCTTCCCGGGCGCGCACGCCCAGTTGCGCGACCACCATCCCGGTGGCCTGATGGATCTCCCGGGAGGACCGCGGTTGCGCCCACCATTGGTCGAGTGGGTCCGGATCGTCGGTCGTCCCCGACGCGAGCATCAGCGACGTGACGAGATCCGCGATCGCCACTGCGTCACCGAAATCGCGATCGTTCAGCCTGGATCCAGCGTCCAGATAGAGGCTGAGCACCCCTACCCGGATCGCGCCGAGCTGGAGCGGAAGTGCGTACACCGACCCAGCCCTGGCTGCCGCGGCTTCCAAGGCAAGTAGCGGCCAGCGGGTGTCCGGCATCGACGCATCTGGTGTCGATATGGGGCCGGCGACGGCGAAGGCCTCCACGGAGGGGCCTTGCCCCAAAGCGATCTGAGACCACTCCATGCGTTCAGCGACATCATCGCTGGCGCAGAGAAATTCGTGTCCATCGTCGCCGGATATGACGGAGATGCCGACCCTTTTCACCGGGAGTGTCGCCAGGCACGCCCGACACAGCCTTTCACCGCCTCGGATATCTATCGGCGATTGACCCACAACGGCGAGAAAGCGGGCGAGGACGCCGGTCCGGTCGGCGGATATCACGAACCAGAACCGTTAGCGCGAGTGTGTGCCGCGTGGAGTCTCGCGGTGAAGAACAAGGGCACCGCCTCCCGGGGCCTCCGATGCTGCGGACGGCCCGACTTGGGTCAGTGTACCGCCAACGCGACCCGCTCCCCGAATCCGGCCGACAGTCTCCCACTCGGGTTTCGGGGCCGACGCTGGGGATCACATGCGCACCCAGTCCTCCGAGGATGTGCTCAGGTGAAGCACAAGTCGCCGTCGGTGAGCCGCGTATTCCACGCGGTACCATCGCCGTTGTTGTGTGATCTAGTCGGCCGGAACGAGCTCCACCCCCGAGAGCACCACGGTGTTGTCACGGCTCGGCGCGGTCAGCGTTCCGATGAACTTGCCGTCGTGGCGCCAGATGTTGGCCTGCAGGGTTTCGCCGGGGATGACGGTGCCGGCGAACCGGGCGCCGTAGCTGGCGACCTGGGACACGTCGGCGTCCAGGAAATGGTCGACGATCGCCTTGGCGCCGATACCGTATGTGCACAGTCCGTGCAGGATCGGCCGGTCGAAGCCGGCCGCCTTGGCGAACGCCGGATCGGAATGCAGGGGATTGCGGTCACCGCACAGTCGGTACAACAGCGCCTGCTGCGGCAGGATCGGCAACGCGATCTCGGCATCCGGTGCGCGGTCGGGCAATTCGACCGAGGTGGACGGGCCGCGCTCGCCGCCGAAACCACCCTCGCCGCGGGCGAAGATGGACCGTTTGGTCGTCCACAACACCGTGCCCGAGGCATCGGTCACGGTGGATTCGCTGACGATGACGGCGGCCTTGCCCTTGTCCCAGATCTCGGTGAACCGCTGCTTGGAGAATCCCGTCCCGCTGGTCGGGATGGGGCCCGGCACGCTGACACCCTCGCTGGCGTGCAGCACCCTGGACAGCTCGATATCGATGCCGGGGAACTGCACGGTCGGCGCCTGGGTCATGTGGAAGCTGGCCGCGACATTGCCGAAGGTGGGCAGCACCTGCGGGGTGTTATCGGTCAGGTAGCGCAGTTCGCGCTCGTCCATCGGGTCCGAACCGGCGCCCAGGCCCAGGTGGTACAGCTGGATATCGCTGCTGGTCCAGGAGAACTCGATCGGATCAAGGTCGGCGGCGAGCGCCTGCTCGACATCGATGGGCATATCAGGCCTTTCCAGCGAGATGCAACGCGGCGAGGTAGCCGAACGTCATGGCGGGGCCGATTGTGCCACCCGGGCCGGGATAGGTGTGCCCCATCACCGGTGAGCTGACATTGCCTGCCGCATAGAGGCCTTCGATCACCGAGTTGTCGTCGCGCAACGCACGGCCGTGCACGTCGGTGCGGATGCCACCCTTGGTGCCCAGGTCGCCGGGTACCATCTTCGCGGCGTAGAACGGACCGTTCTTGATCTCGCCGAGGTTCGGGTTCGGCTTGTTGGTCGGATCACCGTAGTAGCGGTCGTAGGCGCTCTCGCCACGGTGGAAGTCCTCGTCCACGCCGGAACGTGCGAAACCGTTGAACCGTTCGATGGTGGCCGTCAGCGCGTCGGGGGCAAGACCGGTCTTCTCGGCGAGCTCGGCCACGCTGTCGGCCTTGACGATGACGCCCGATTCCATCCATTTCTTCGGGATGCGTTGTCCGGGCTGCAATCCCGCGAAGATATAGCGATCACGGTACTGCTGGTCGAAGACCATCCATGCCGGGACGTTCTCGCCAGGCCCGGCACCTTGGCCGTACTGACCGCCGTACATGTGGTGGCAGGCCTCCACATAGGGCATCGATTCGTTCATGAACCGCTTGCCGTTCATGTTGACGATGATCGACCCGGGGGAGTTCCGCTCGGAGAGGGCGAACCACGGGGCGCCCACCAGCGGGACGGTCGGTCCCCACCACGCGTCCTCCATGAGCTCCAATGCCGCACCGAGCTTTTCGGCCGCCACGATGCCGTCACCGGTGTTGGCCACTGCGCCGACGGTCCACTCGGTGGTGATGGGCTGGCGCTGATACTTGGTGCGCATCTCCTGGTTGTGCTCGAAGCCACCGGAACCGAGGATCACGCCCTTGCGGGCTCGGATCAGCTTCGGCTCGGCAGACTCGGGGGCGCCGGCCTCGCGAACGTAGATTCCGCGCACCACCCCGTCCTCGAGGTACAGGTCGGTCAGCGCGGTGTTCAACAGCACCGGCACCCCGGCCTTCTGCAGGCCGATGCGCAGCGGCGCGATCAGCGCCCGGCCCATACCGACCAGGTTCTTGCCGGTGGCGTTGGCCCACACCGACCGCACACCCACCTTGATGCTGCGCAGCACGCCGCGCGGGTGACGCTTGAGCTGGTTGAGCCGGACATAGTCCTGTTGCAGCACCACCATGTTCAGCGGCACCTTGCCGTACGGCGGTTCGAGGCCCTTCTCGTCGGGACCGAGCTTCTTGGCATTGAACGGCTTGGGCTCGACCGAGCGGCCGGTGGCCTTACCGCCCGGCGTCTCCGGGTAGTAGTCGGAGTAGCCGGGAACCCAGCACAGCTTCAGCGGCGAGTTCTTCAGCACGAACGACAACATCTCCGGACTGCGGTCCAGGTAGGTGTCGATCTTCTCGGCCGGCACCACATCGCCGATGATGGCGTGCAGGTATTTGCGTGCCTCGGCGGGGGTGTCCTTGACCCCGTCACGCTGCAGAACCTCGTTGTTCGGAATCCACACGCCGCCGCCGGATCGCGCCGTGGAACCGCCATAGTGCGGAGCCTTCTCAACGACTACTGTCGAGAGTCCCTGGTGAGCGGCGGTGAGGGCGGCGACCATGCCGGCAGCACCGCTCCCTACCACCACTACGTCAAAGACACTGTAGTCCTGTTCAGTCATGTAGAACACGTTATAGAATTGCAGTGCCTTTCGACAACAGGCCCACAACTGTGCCGGTCGAGGGCCTGATGAGATTACGAGGGGAATTCACCAACATGCTCAGTGTCGAGGTGCGCGAGGTGCTCGCGGCTGATTTGGCCGAGGCGGAGCGTAGTCGGGTGCCGACCACTCCGTTGACGGATCGGTATCCCGATATCGATGTGGTGGATGCCTACGAGATCCAGTTGATCAATATTCGGCAGCGGGTGGCTGAGGGTGCGCGGGTGATCGGGCACAAGGTGGGGCTGTCCTCGGAGGCGATGCAGAAGATGATGGGGGTTGATGAGCCTGATTACGGTCATCTGCTCGCTGATATGGAGGTGTTCGAGGACAAACCGGTTGCGGCGGGCCGGTTTTTGTATCCGCGGGTGGAGGTTGAGGTGGGGTTCATCTTGGCCGATGATCTGCCCGGGGCGGGGTGTACCGAGGATGATGTGTTGGCCGCCACGGCGGCGTTCGCACCGTCGATCGAGCTGATCGATACCCGGATCACGGACTGGAAGATCAAGTTGTGCGACACGATCGCCGATAATGCGTCGTCGGCGGGGTGGGTGCTGGGCCCGGAACGGGTGTCGCCCAAGGACATCGATATAAAGGCCATCGATGCCGTCTTGACACGCAATGGTGAGGTGGTCGCTGAGGGTCGCAGTGATGCGGTGTTGGGTAATCCGGTGACCTCGGTGGCGTGGTTGGCGCGCAAGGTCGATCAGTTCGGGGTGCGTCTGCGTGCGGGGGACATCGTGTTGCCGGGTGCGTGTATGCGGGCTGTGGATGCTCGGCCGGGGGATGAGTTTGTCGCGGATTTCGACGGGCTGGGTTCGGTTCGTCTTTCTTTCGAATAGGAGCCACATATGGCTGAGAAGTTGAGTGTTGCGATTGTGGGGTCGGGCAATATCAGCACCGACCTGTTGTACAAGCTGTTGCGGTCGGACTGGTTGGAGCCGCGGTGGATGATCGGGATCGATCCGGCGTCGGAGGGGTTGGCGCGTGCCCGCAAGCTGGGGTTGGAGACCTCCCATGAGGGGGTGGACTGGTTGCTGGGCCAGTCCGAGAGGCCTGATGTGGTGTTCGAGGCCACCTCGGCGTATGTGCATCGTGATGCGGCGCCGCGGTATGAGGCGGCGGGGATCACTGCGATCGATCTGACTCCGGCGGCGGTGGGGCCGGGGGTGATTCCGCCGGCGAATCTGCGGGCGCATCTGGGTGCGCCGAATGTGAACATGGTGACCTGTGGTGGGCAGGCGACGATCCCGATGGTGTACGCGGTGTCGCGTGTGGTGGATGTGCGGTATGCCGAGATTGTGGCGTCGGTGTCGAGCGCGTCGGCGGGGCCGGGGACGCGGGCGAATATCGATGAGTTCACCAAGACCACCAGTGCCGGTGTGCGGGATATTGGTGGGGCGGCACGCGGTAAGGCGATCATCATTTTGAATCCGGCGGATCCGCCGATGATCATGCGGGACACCATCTTTTGTGCGATCCCTGAGGATGCCGATCACGCGGCGATCACCGCCTCGATCAAGGAGGTCGTCGGGCAGGTGGCGAGCTATGTGCCCGGGTATCGGTTGCTCAATGAGCCGCAGTTCGATGAGCCGTCGGTGGTCAATGGTGGCCAGCATGTGGTGACCATCTTCGTCGAGGTCGAGGGGGCCGGGGATTATCTGCCCCCGTATGCGGGGAATTTGGACATCATGACCGCGGCGGCGACCAAGGTCGGCGAGGAGATCGCCAAGGAACGCAGCGCAGCGGGAGCAGGAGTGCAGGCATGAGCGAGATTTTCTTCAATCCGGTGTGGGATGTCCGGATGACCGATACGTCGCTGCGCGACGGGTCCCATCACAAGCGTCACCAGTTCAGCGCCGATGAGGTGGCCTCGATCGTCGCTGCCCTTGATACCGCGGGCGTGCCGGTGATCGAGGTGACTCACGGTGATGGGCTGGGTGGGTCGAGCTTCAATTACGGGTTTTCGAAAACTCCTGAGCAGGAGTTGATCAAGCTGGCGGCCGAGACGGCCAAGGACGCCAAGATCGCGTTTTTGATGTTGCCGGGTGTGGGGACCAAGGAGGACATCATCCAGGCGCAGAACAACGGTGGGGAGATCTGCCGCATCGCGACCCATTGCACCGAGGCTGATGTGTCGATTCAGCATTTCGGGTTGGCCCGTGAACTCGGCCTGGAGACGGTGGGTTTTTTGATGATGAGCCACACCATCAGCCCGGAGAAGCTGGCTGCCCAGGCCCGGATCATGGCCGATGCGGGATGTCAGTGTGTGTATGTGGTGGATTCGGCGGGTGCGTTGGTGCTCGATCAGGTCGCTGATCGGGTGTCTGCGTTGGTGGCCGAGCTCGGTGATGACGCGCAGGTCGGTTTTCATGGTCATGAGAATCTCGGGTTGGGGGTGGCCAACAGCATCGAGGCGGTGCGCGCGGGTGCCAAGCAGATCGATGGGTCGTGTCGGCGGTTCGGTGCTGGTGCGGGTAATGCGCCGGTGGAGGCGATGATCGGGGTGTTCGACAAGATCGGGGTGAAGACCGGGATCGATTTCTTCGAGATCGCCGATGCCGCCGAAGAGGTTGTGGCCCCGGCGATGCCCGCGGAATGCCTGCTGGATCGCAACGCGTTGATCATGGGTTACTCGGGGGTGTATTCCAGTTTCCTCAAGCACGCCATCCGTCAGTCCGAGCGCTACGGCGTACCCGCGCACCAACTGCTGCACCGGGCCGGGCAACGCAAACTCATCGGCGGCCAAGAAGACCAACTCATCGACATCGCCCTGGAAATCAAACGCGAACAGGAAGCCCAGAACGCCTGATGTGAATCACCGTCCGGAACCGGCCGCGCGTACACGGGCAGCGCGCGGCCGCTCTGGAGATGAGTCGACGCGATCGAGGTGATCAGCGCTCCAGTGCACGGGCGCAGGCAGCCAGGATCGCCTCGAAGTTCCACGGCAGCAACCGTGCGGTAATGACATTCAACGCCGCGCCGCCGGCGCGCAACGGATGAGAGTAGCTGCTGACCCAGTCGACGTGGGTACCCCCGGTTGCCGCCGACAGGGTCACTGTCCCGCCCTCGTGACCGAATGCCGGAAACGAGCGCACTATGAGATACGAATAGCGGTGCGGGCGATCGTATTCGGTGATCTGTTCCCGTAGCCACACTCCCGTGCCGACCGCTTCCCGCACGGCACCGGCCCCGGGTTCCACGGAATCCGCGGCCCAACCGGCACGCAGGATCATCGGGGCGGTCACCAGGTTGGCCGGGTCGTCAAGCCAGTCGAACACCCGTTCCGGCATTGCCGCGATGACCCGTTCGACATGCAATCGCACCATGTGTCCCCCTTTGGCGGGAGACTACTCCGGCGGCGCGTATCCCGGCTTGCTCATCAGCTCGCGCAACCCGGCGTCGATGAAATCGGTGTCCACATCGTTGGCGCCACCGCCGGCGAAATGCCCCCAGATTCCGGGGATCACCCTGACCTCGCCGTCGGGTATGAACTGACTGGCCCACTGCTCGTCTTCGGGCGGGAAGTACAGATCCTTCTCGGCGGGCATGGCCAGCAGCGGGCACTTGATCGAGGCCAGCGCCTTCTCTACGTCGCCATCGAAACCCGGTGTGTTCCCGACATTTCCGCTGTGCCACGTGCCGATCATCGTGATCAGGTTGTTGGGGTCGCGGCCGTCGCGGAAGAAGCCCTCCCAGAATCCGTAGAGAAAATCGTCGAAGGAGGTGTAGCCGAGTTCGCGCCACGTCTCTTGCCAATAGAAGGCCTGTGAGTAGCCCCATCCGGAGTACACCCTGGCAAAGGCCCGCAGGCCCTTGATCGGAGGCCGGGCCGGGTCGTAGTCGCCTTCGGCGAACGCCGCATCGGCCGTCAACGCGGCCACCAGTGACTCCAGGAACACCTTGTTGTGCGGGGCGGTGATGCTCGACCCGCAGAACGGTGCGGCCCGCTCCACCATCTCCGGATGGCTCACGGCCCACTGATAGGTCTGACCGGCACCCATCGACCATCCGGTCACCAGGGAGATCGAACCGATACCGAATTTTTCTGTGACCAAACGATACTGGGCTTCCACCTGGTCATGGAACGTCACCGCCGGGAAACGGGGTCCGTCATAGGGCGCCGGCGTGTTCGACGGTGATGACGACAGACCGTTGCCAAGCATGTTCGGGACGATGATGAATGCGGTCACAGGGTCCAGGACGCGGCCGGGTCCGATGAGCCATTCGTTGTCGGTGTGCCAACCCGAATACCAGGTCGGATAGACGATCACGTTGGACTTGTCGGCGTTGAGCGTGCCGTAGGTCTTGTAGGCGAGCCGGGCATCGCGCAGTGTGAAACCGTTCTGCAGGGTGAAGTCCCC
Source organism: Mycobacterium sp. VKM Ac-1816D (assembly GCF_000416385.1). NCBI lineage: Bacteria > Bacillati > Actinomycetota > Actinomycetes > Mycobacteriales > Mycobacteriaceae > Mycobacterium > Mycobacterium sp. VKM Ac-1816D. The sequence goes on along the minus strand of NZ_AOHQ01000102.1, from coordinate 24,445 downwards.
GAGATCGAAGTATTCGGCGTCGGTGGGTGCGGGCATCAGTTGCTCACCGCGCACTGCCCGCGGTCGATCCGCTGCGGCGGAGTGCTGGACGGGCGCACATCGATATCGAAGATGGCGGTCGGAATATACAGCGTGGCACATGAATTGGGGACATCGACGACGCCGGACATCCTGCCCTCCACCGGCGCGGCACCCAGGATCAGGTAGGCCTGCTCCTTGGTCCAGCCGAATTTCGACAGGTACTCGATGGCGTTGAGGCAAGCATTCTGGTACGCCAGCGTGGTGTCCAGGTAGTGCTGGGTGCCGTTGCGGTCTACCGAGAACCCGACGAAGGTGAGGAACTCCGAGTAACGCGGTTCCACGATCCCCGGCATGAAGATCGGATTGGTGGTGACACCGTAGGTCTCCATCCCGCCCTTGATGATCTCCACGCGCAGATCGATGTAGCCGCCCATCTCGATCGCGCCACAGAAGGTTATCTCGCCGTCGCCTTGAGAGAAGTGCAGGTCGCCCAGCGACAGATTGGCGCCGTCCACGAACACCGGATAGAAGATCCGGCTGCCCTTGGAGAGGTTCTTGATGTCTTGGTTGCCACCGTTCTCCCGCGGCGGGGCCGTGCGGGCCGCCTCGGCCGCGGCACGCTCGTAGTCGGCTCCGGTGAGGCTGCCCAACACCGCATTGGACGGCAGCGGCGGCAGCGCGAGCGGCGGCACCCGGTCGGGATCGGTGGCGATGAGCTGGGCTTCGCGGTGATTCCATTTTGCCAACAGGTCCGCACTGGGCGCGGTGCCCATCAGGCCGGGATGGATCAGGCCGGTGAACTCCACTCCCGGCACATGCCTACTGGTGGCCTTCTGGCCGGTGAAATCCCAGATCGCCTTGTAGGCGTCGGGGAACCAATCGGTGAGGAAACCGCCACCGTTGTCCTTGGCGAAGATCCCGGTGTAACCCCACCCTTGGCCGGCCACCGGTCCGGTCTGCTGGGGTACCGGACCGACGTCGAGAATGTCGACGACCAGTAGGTCGCCGGGTTGCGCGCCTTCGACGGCGAACGGGCCGGACAATTGGTGGACCATGGTGAGGTCGCAGTCACGGATGTCGTTGGCGTCATCGGAGTTGACGATGGTCCCGTCGAACCATTCCTTGGACTCCACCCGGAAGCTGTCGCCGGACTTCACCGTCGCCACGGCCGGGATGTCCGGGTGCCAGCGGTTGTGCCCGACCAGCTGCTGCTCGCGAAACGGCTTGCTCTGGTCGACGGGAAAGATCACTTCGGGCATGTGTGCCTCCTCGATTGACGGAAAACGTTCTGATACAAGGCGTTACGGTTTGGGTAGCATCCGGTGACGCGGATCGGCGTACCGTAGGCGTGCCGGATCGGACGAGGCTGACGATCTGCGGACGACGCCGGGGTTGGCCTGGGACTGCGCATGGAGGTCCAGCGCGCGGGTGCCGGCCGGGTTTGAACGCACCATCGCACCACCGCCATAGAGGCGATTGCTTGCTGCGCAACACTTTTCACATTCGACACTGGCCGGTGCGGTCCCGATGGGGAAGGTCATGTCGAATGGCCCGTCGTCCGGGCAGCGATAGCGATAGCGTGGCACGGAAACCCTGTTCGTCAAATGTTCCCATCTGGGAATAATGTCGAACCTACACCGGCGGGACGCTCCGTCAAGGGCAAACCGGCGCATCTGCAGCGCCGGCCGGGATTGTTTACACGATCGTCATGGCTGCGGCAGTTCACCCGGTGGCCGCAGGCCGTGCGCTCTACAATGACGTAATACGCACGTCCTAGATTGGCGTGGGGTCGCCGTCCCGAAGGAAAACAATTGGGGTGATTGCCGACTCTGCGGTTCGGAGGAGTTCGGCACCATGCGACGACGACCGCAGCGTGGTTCGGCGGCGGTCCTGCGCCGAGACGGTGCGATACACCGCGCCGAGTTCGACAAGTGCGTCGACGATGCGTGTCGCCGAGGTGGACGGGATGGCGAGCGCGTCGACGATATCGGACATCGAGCAGCCGGGATCGTGGTGGATGACGTGCAGCGCCCGCCAGCGATCGACCGTCAGATCGGTCCCGGCGAGCGCGCCGTCGATGCTCGCGGCGACGACGGCGGCGCGCCGCAGCAACGCGAGGGCCTCGACGAGATCGTCCATGACATGCCTTCCCGATCAGGACTTCACAGCATGCCAGATCCGTTCGCCAGGACGGAACAACATCGGCGCTCCCGTTCGGAGTTCCGGGTGGCGCTGGCACTGCCGCGTCGTGGTCCGGCCGGCATCTTCGGGCTCGAGTGTCGGGCCGCCGCCGAACTCGCCGCCGCCGAGATCGACGCCGCGGGTGGGGTGGCCGGACGCTCGGTGCAGTTCGTGCATGTGGACGCCGGTGGCGATCCCACCGGGGTCGCGACTCGGATCAGGGAATTGGTGGATTCCGGAGCCGTCGATGCCGTCACCGGCTGGCATCTGTCCAACGCGAGGCAGGCGATCGCCCGCGAGGTCGGCGGCCGCGTCCCCTACGTGTACGCCGCGGCCTATGAAGGTGGCGAACGCAGCGACGGAGTGCTGTGCAGCGGGGAGGTCCCGGGCGATCAGATCATCGCCTCGCTGCACTGGCTGCGCACCGAACTGCGGTTGCGGCGGTGGTTCATCGTCGGCAACGACTACGTATGGCCACGAGGATCGGCGCGGGCGACCCGGGCCGGCTTGGACGGTAGCGACATCTCGATCCTGGGCGAGCGGTTCCTGCCACTGGGCGCCGACGATCCGTTCGCGTGGGACCGGGTGCTCGCCGATATCGTCGCCGCCGGCGCCGACGGTGTCATCACACTGCTGGTCGGCTCGGACGCGGTGCGCTTCAACCGGGCGTTCGCCGCGGCGGGCCTGGATGCCACCGTCACCCGGTTCAGCCCGTTCACCGACGAGACGGTGGTACTGGCCAGTGGCAGCGAGGCGACCGGGAACCTGTTCATCTCGGCGGGCTGGTTCGCCGGCCTGGCTTCGGCCGCCGCTGCCGAGTTCAGCGCCGGATTCAGCCGCGCCTTCGATCTGATCAATGGCACCGGCCCGATCGGGGAGCCCGCGGCACCGGCGCCCGGCACGATGGCCGAGACGACCTACTCGGGAGTGCACCTGCTGGCCGGTATCGCGACGACATCGGTGCCCACGGTCGCCGACGCCCGCCGGGCCTTCGACGAGTGGGGCTGGGATTCCCCGCACGGTCCTGTCGATCTGCACCGGGGAGCTGCCCGGCACCCGGTGCATCTGGCCGTGGCGCGCGGTGTCGACCTGGACGTCATCGCCAGGGTGCGCTGAGCGGGCACGTCATACCCGGTTGGCACGATGGACCGATGACCACCCGCACCGACGCGCAGGCCATCCTCGAACAGCTGGCCGGGCCGCAGGCCGTCCTGCGCGATGACCAGTGGACGGCCATCGAGGCACTCGTCGTCCACCGCCGACGCGCGCTGGTGGTACAGCGCACCGGGTGGGGCAAATCGGCGGTGTACTTCATCGCCGCCAAACTCCTACGTGCCGCGGGCCGTGGGCCGACGGTGATCGTGTCCCCGCTGCTGGCCTTGATGCGCAACCAGGTCGAGGCCGCGCGCAAAGCGGGGGTGCAGGCGGCCACCATCAACTCCAGCAACGTCACCGAATGGGAGGACGTGCACACCAGGGTGCGGGCCGGTGAACTCGACGTGCTGCTGGTCAGTCCGGAGCGGTTGAACAACCCGGACTTCCGTGACGCGGTGCTGCCCGCGCTGGCCGCCGACGCCGGTCTGGTGGTCGTCGACGAGGCGCACTGTGTGTCCGACTGGGGGCATGATTTCCGGCCCGACTACCGGCGCATCCGCACCCTCGTCGCCGAGTTGGGCACCGATATCCCGGTGCTGGCCACCACGGCGACCGCCAACGACCGCGTCGTCGAGGATGTCGCCACCCAGCTGGGCGTCGGCGGCTCCGGGGACGGCACCCTGGTCCTGCGCGGTGGGTTGGATCGAGAATCGCTGCGGCTGTCGGTGGTACAGGCGGGCGGTCCCGCGCAACGCGCGGCGTGGTTGGCCGCGCATCTGGATTCCCTGCCGGGTTCGGGCATCGTGTACACGCTGACGGTGGCCCAGGCGCACGATATCGCCGCCCTGCTGCGCGAGCACGGCCACACCGTGGCCGCCTATACCGGCGGTACCGAGGCCTCCGAGCGCGAGCAGTTGGAGGCCGACCTGCTGGGCAATCGGGTCAAGGCATTGATCGCCACCTCGGCGCTGGGGATGGGTTTCGACAAGCCCGACCTGGGGTTCGTGGTGCACCTCGGTGCGCCGTCGTCGCCGATCGCCTACTACCAGCAGGTCGGGCGCGCCGGCCGATCGACCGACAGCGCCGAGGTGATCCTGCTGCCGGGCCGCGAGGATGTCGACGTGTGGCGCTACTTCGCCTCGGTCGCCTTTCCGTCGGAACCCTTGGTGCGCAAGGTGATCGGTGCACTCGAACCCGATCGGGCGTTGTCCACCGCGGCGCTGGAGCCGCTGGTGGACCTCAACAGGTCGCGGTTGGAGATGGTGCTCAAGGTCCTCGATGTCGACGGGGCGGTGCGCCGGGTGAAGGGCGGCTGGATCGGCACCGGGCAACCCTGGTCCTACGACGAGCCCCGATACGCGCGCCTCGACGAGGCGCGCAAACGTGAACAACAGGCCATGCTCGACTACCAGCGCACCACCGACTGTCGAATGGTGTTCCTGCGCAAGCAACTCGATGATCCGGAGCTCGGTCCGCAGGCGTGCGGGCGGTGTGATAATTGCGTCGGCCCGCGGTATCGCTCCGAGGTCGACGCGGAGTCGGTGGAGGCGACCCGCGCGCGGCTGATGCGCCCCGGCGTCGAGATCGCTCCACGCAAACAGTGGCCCACCGGCATGAGCCGGATCGGGGTGGATCTGTCCGGACGGATCGGGGAGGGGCCGTCGGCGGGCCGGGTGATCGGCAGGCTGACCGACCTGGGATGGGGTGCCCGCTTGCGGACGCTGCTCGACGAACCGGATGCCGAGGTGCCCGACGCCGTGATCACCGCGGCCATCGAGGTGCTCAAGGCGTGGGATTGGGCGCGGCGGCCGACCTCGGTACTCGCCGTCGATTCGGTGCGCCACCCGGTCTTGATCCGCAGCATCGCGACCCGGTTGGCGGCGGTCGGGAAGCTGAAAGATCTCGGTGTCCTGAACTATTCGCCCGAACACCGACCCGTGGTCGCCGCCAACTCGGCCTATCGGGTTGCCGCGCTGCGCGATGCCTGGGAGTTGCCGGCAGGCGTCGCTGGCGAGACCGTGCTGCTGGTCGACGATATGACCGATACCGGGTGGACGATGACGATGGCCGCGTTGACCGTCCGGGCCGCCGGGGCGGTCGACGTGCTGCCGTTCGCGCTGGCGGCGGTGAGCTAGAACCCGGGCTTGATGCCGCCGAGGGACGAGGTGACCGCGTCGGCGGTCGCCATCAGCGCGTGCGCACGTGCCGCGATATCGGCGTCGGTCAATGCCGCGCCGATCTGCATCGTCGCCACCATCACCTGGCGGCGGTGGTGATCGAAGACGGGAGCGGCGATGACGCTGATGTCGTGACGCGTCTCGGGATCATCGGTGCCCGGTAGGTAGACCCGCTCACCGATATCGGAGACCAATTCCCCGAGCAGCGCCCGGAGTTCGTCGGGCAGCGTGTTCGACATGCCCGCCATCAGCGCATACAGCCTCCGGCCACCGGGGGTGAGCCGCTCCACCAGATATCCGCAGGCGCGGCAGGCGGTGATGACCCGTTCGAACCGATCGCTGTCGGTGTCCAACGGAATCGTGGGTTCCTTGGCGAGCCAGTCGCGGACCGCCCCGTCGTCCCAGAGGACGAACATCAGCCCGACCGGTGGCGCGAACGGGTAGCTCTGCCCGACTCGCACCGTGATGGGTGTGCCCGGGGGCGAGACGAGTTCGAGCAGCGTGATGCGGTCGTCGACGACACCGGACAGGGCAGCGGTGGCACCGAATGCATCCGACAGTGATCGCAACTCGGCCTGCGCCGCGGGGCTCACCCGCAGGGCCTGTTGCGCGGTGTGCCCCAGCGTGATCAGCGCGGGGCCGAGCCCGTAGGTCTTGTCCCGGGTGCCCTCGCCGGCCTGGCGTACGAGGTAGCCCGACTCGGTCAGGCTGGTCAGGATCCCCAGGCAGGTGGGCTTGCTGAGGTTGACCCGGCGGGCCAGTTCGGAGAGCCCGAAGCGGTCATGCGGGTGCGCGGCCAGGAAGTTCAGCACCGCCACCACCCGTTCGGTGGGCGGGGACGCGCGTCCGGTCGCCTGGTCTGGCACCGCACCTCCCGACGTTGACGTGAACTAGAACGCGTTCTAGTCTCAGGTCGGAAACTCTACCACGACGGTCCAATATTGGAACGAAAGGTGATGCCCGGATGTATTCGCAGCCGCTGGCCGATGCCATCGCCGAGGCCGAACGCCTCGTCACCGAAGCCCCCTTCATCGAGTCCGAAGCCGATCTGCTGGAAGGCCTGCAGTATCTGGCGGGATGCATCGCGGCGTGCACGCATGTGGCGTTCGATTACGACCGCGAGCATCCGTTCCTGCACAGCGGAACCGGTCCGTTCACCAAGATGGGTCTGGACAACCCGGACACCATGTACTTCGGCACCCGAGTGCAGCCGGGCCACGAATACGTCGTGACCGGGCGGCGCGGCACCACCACCGACGTCAGCTTCCAGCTCATCGGCGGTGAGTACACCGACGAAACGGTGCCCGACAGCGAGACCGCCTTCGACGACCGCAAGCTCGATATCGCCGCCGACGGCACCTTCGAATGGCGCTTCACCCCGGACAAGCCCGCCCAGTTGGTGATCCGCGAGGTCTACAACGATTGGTCCGCCCAGCGCGGCGCCTTCGCGATCGCTCGCACCGACACCGCGGGTACCGCGCCGGAGCCGCTGTCCAAGGAACTGATCGAGAAGAGATTCAACGTCGCGGGAAAGCAGTTGGTGCAACGGGTGAAGACCTGGCTGCAGTTCCCCAAGTGGTTCTATGACAACCTGCCGGTCAACACACTGACCGCGCCGCGGCTGACCCCGGGCGGGTTGGCCACCCAGTACTCCTCGGTCGGGCATTACGACATCACGGGTGAGCAGGCGATCGTCATCACGCTACCGGTGAGCGATGCGCCCTACCTCGGGTTCCAGTTGGGCAGCCTGTGGTACATCTCGCTGGATTACATCAATCACCAGACCTCACTGAACGGTACTCAGGCACAGGCGGATCCGGACGGCAAGATCCGCATCGTGGTGTCCGAGGGCAACCCGGGCGTGACGAACTGGTGTGAGACGCTCGGCCACCGTAAGGGGTACCTGCAGTTCCGCTGGCAGCGGGTCTCGCGGGAACTGACCGAGGCCGACGGCCCGACGATGGAGATCGTCGACCTGGATGCCGTGCCGGCGGCATTGCCCTACTACGAATCGAACAAGATCTCCCAGGATGATTGGCGGGCACGGATCGCGCTGCGCCAGAAGCTGATCGGCGAAAGAATGGTGGGTTGAGCATGGCCGCGACTGTGGGTGGACTTCTGAAGGATCGAGTTGTCGTCATCAGCGGTGTGGGCCCGGCGCTGGGCACCACGCTGGCGCGTCGATGTGCCGAGGAGGGTGCCGATGTGATCCTGGCCGCCCGCACCGTGGAACGTCTGGAGGATGTCGCGGGACAGGTGCGCGCGCTCGGCCGCCGGGCGTTGGCCGTCGGTACGGATATCACCGACGAGGCCCAGGTGGCCAACCTGGTTTCGACCTCGATGTCCGAGTTCGGCAAGGTCGACGTCCTGATCAACAACGCATTCCGGGTGCCGTCGATGAAACCGTTCGCCAAGACCAGCTTCGAGCACATTCGGGAGACCGTCGAGCTCACCGTGCTCGGCGCACTGCGACTCATCCAGGGTTTCACCCCCGCACTGACCGAGTCCAAGGGGTCGGTGGTCAATGTCAACTCGATGGTCGTTCGGCACTCCGATCCCAAGCAGGGCGCCTACAAGCTGGCCAAGTCGGCGTTGCTGGCCATGTCGCAGTCGCTGGCCAGCGAGCTCGGTGAGGCCGGGATCAGGGTGAATTCGGTTCTGCCCGGCTATATCTGGGGCGGAACGTTGCAGAGCTATTTCGAGCACCAGGCGGGTAAGTACGGCACGACGGTGGACGAGATCTACAAGGCCGCCGCCGCCAACAGTGATCTGAAGAAACTGCCGACCGAGGACGAGGTGGCCTCGGCGATTCTGTTCATGGCCAGCGATCTGTCCAGCGGTATCACCGGGCAGACTCTGGATGTCAACTGCGGGGAGTACAAGTTCTGATGGAGCACTCGATATGACACGCACCGACGTGGGAACCGTCGAAGATCTGCATGCATCGGCGACCAAAGCCTGTGGGCTCGACGATTTCGGTGATGACAGCGACAACTACAAGGAGGCGCTCGCCGTCCTGTTGGACGCGTATCAGCGGGATGCTGATCTCACCGAATTCGGCAGCAAGATGCAGCGCTTCTTCGTCCGGAATGCGCTGGTGGCCCGGCTGGTGTCGGAGGCGGCGTTCAAGCAGTATCCGCAGCACGCCGATGTGCCGATCGAGCGACCGATCTTCGTGACCGGACTGCCGCGCACCGGCACCACTGTCATCCACCGGCTGCTCACCGCCGATCCGCGGCACCAGGGCCTCGAGCTGTGGTTGGCCGAGTTCCCGCAGCCGCGTCCACCGCGCGAAACCTGGTCGGATAATCCGATCTTCGCCCAGCTCGATGCGCAGTTCACCAAGGCGCATGAGGAGAACCCTGACTACACCGGCCTGCACTACATGACCGCCGACGAGGTCGAAGAGTGCTGGCAGCTGTTACGGCAATCGCTGCATTCGGTGTCCTATGAGACCCTGGCGCACATCCCCACCTATTCGCGTTGGCTGGCCCAGCAGGACTGGACCAAGTCCTATCAGCGGCATCGCAAGAACCTGCAGTTGATCGGCCTCAACGAGCCCGAAAAGCGCTGGGTGCTCAAGAATCCGAGCCACCTGTTCGCCCTCGACGCGTTGTTCGCTGCCTACCCCGATGCGCTGGTGGTGCAATGCCACCGGCCGGCCGAGACGATCATGGCCTCGATGTGCTCACTGGCCCAGCACACCACCGAGGGCTGGTCGAACAGCTTCTCCGGCAAGGTCATCGGCGAGGACTCCCTGGAGACCTGGTCCCGTGGGCTGGAACTGTTCAACGCCGAACGGGCCAAGCATGATCCGGCACAGTTCTGCGATGTCGACTATTTCGAGTTCATCAAGGATCCGGTCGCCGCAGTGGAGGGGATCTACAGCACGTTCGGGATCGAGTTCACCGATGCGGCGCGCCAGGCCATGACCGCCAGCCACGAGGAGAGCAAGAAGGGCCCGCGGGCACCCAAGCATACCTACTCGCTCAGCGATTACGGGCTGACCGACGAGCAGGTCAAGGAGCGCTTCAAGGGACTGTGATTTCGGTGAGGATACGTACGCCGTGCGCACGTATCCTCACCGAAATCGCAAGAGAGAACCTAGCCGTCGCCGGGGGAGGGTGCGCTGGAGAATTCCTCCAGGCATCCCTCGGCGATGGCGTGCTTGATGCTGTCGGTGAGCCGGTGGCACGAGCGTGCCCGTGCCGGATCGCCGCCGGAGGAACGGATCTCGTCGAAGACCGCGCAGCGCTTGGTCGCCGCCGAATTCCACTGCACCGACGTGTGTTCGGTGCCCAGCTTCTTGACCTGCACGGTGGCATGACAGTACCGGCAGTCCACTGAGGCCAACCCGGAGGTCAGATACCGCTGCTTGTCCCGCTCGGTGGCTTCGTGCACCGCCGCCGCCCGGAGCGGATCGGAGCTGAAATCCGGTGCCTTGGACCAGTTCCCGGTACTCGTACGGGGGTCCGGGTGGTCGTGGTCGTCCTCGTCGTCGTGTCCGCCGTGCAGGAGCAGCATGGAGCGGGCCAGATCGTCAATATCTGGTGTTCCGGCCCGCTCGTCATGCGTGGTCATCAGCTCGGCTGCGCGGACTCTTTTTGCGGCTCACCCTGTTCGGCGGCGTCCTGCTCGGCGGCGTCCTGCTGCAGCTTCAGGTTTTCCTCGACCTCGACATGCCACTTCTCGTTGGCGATGGTGGTGTCGACCTCCATCTCGAAGCGGTCGGTCATATCGGGTGTCACGTCGGCGACGTCGACGTAGAACTGCTGATACCAGCGGCGCATCTGATAGACGGCGCCGTCCTCCTCGACCAGCAGCGGGTTGTCGATCCGGGTCTTGTGCTTCCAGATCTCGACGTCCTGCAGGAACCCCTTGGAGACGCCCTCGGTGAAGACGCGGGCCAGCTTGTCGGTGGTCTTCTCATCGAGCCCCTTGGGCTTTTCGACGATGACGCCCCACTGCAGCACGAAGGAGTCCTGACTGACCGGGTAGTGGCGGTTGATCAGGATCGACTCGGCCTTGAACCCGCCGTAGTTGTTGTGCAGCCAGTTGATCATGAACGACGGACCGAAGTAGGACGCCTCGGAATCCAGGTGCGCCTCACCGTAGGTGGTGCCCAGGTCGTTGACGTCGGGACGGCCGACGTTGTGTAGGTACTGGCTGGCGATGTGGCCCTCGAAGACGTTCTTGAAGTACGTCGGCAACCCGTAGTGGATGTAGAAGAAGTGCGCCATGTCGGTGACGTTGTCGATGATCTCGCGGCAGTTGGAGCCCTCGATGAGCATCGTGTTCCACCGCCAGTCGGTCCAGTCGTCGCTGGCGAACTCGGGGATCTCGGGGATCCGAACCTCGGGCTGCGGTGGGTTGCCCTCGTGGTCATGCCAGACGAAGAGCAGCCCGCCGCGTACGTCGGTGTGCCAGGCGCGGGTGCGGGCCAGGCGCGGTGTGCGTTTGGCGTAGGGGACGAGCTTGCACTTGCCGTCGCCACCCCAGCGCCAATCGTGGAACGGGCAGGCCACGGTGTCACCCTTGATGGTGCCCTGGGCGAGGTTGCCGCCCATGTGCCGGCAGTAACCGTCCAGAACCTTGAGCTCACCCTCGGAGTCGGCGAAGACGACCAGCATGGTGTCGAAGATCTCCACCCCGTGCGGCTTGCCGTCGAGGTAGTCCTTCACCGGTCCCAGGCAATGCCAACCGCGCGCATAGCGGTCGGGCAGGTCGCCGGTGTCGATCTCGCGAATGCCGGCTGTCTCGGTAGTCACGGTGGGCCTCCCGTATCTGGTCTCTCTAACTAGAACACGTTACAGTTTTGACCGGGCAGTGCGCAACGCATACTGCGCCAACTGCCGTTTTGTAGCCATGAACCGACGGAATGCGGCTCGGCTGGAGATAGCTGGAGCTATCGAACACGCCCGGCGGTACCGGGCGCCGGCTCAGTTCTCGTCTTGCAGACCGGAGCGCAGCGCGATCTGCTGCATCTTGCCGACGGTGGTCACGTAGCCGTCGGTGGTGGCGTCGCCGCCCGCGCTCTGGAATTCCAGGCGCGCCAGCGCGCGACCCTGGGTGAACATCAGCACGGTGATGTCCTTGGCCTCGTCCGGGTCGGCGCCACGGACCATCACGCTGTCCGGACCCACCCCGCCGGGCACCGGGTTTCCCGTCACCCTGCTACCCAGCGTGCCCCGCGCTTCCTTGAGCGCGGTCGCGGCGGTGCCCGGGTTGTCGTAGACCAGGATCGTCGAGCTGATGGCGCGGGTGTCCTCGGCGTTGACGAAAAACGCACTCGCCCCCGGCAGCCCGCCTGGTGAGGCTTCGATGTGCCGCTCGGTGAAGGTGTCCTCGGCGTCACTGAGATCGGCGGCGGTGACCAGTAGCCGGGTGTAGTCGGTGGCCTGCGCGGGCGCGGTGGTCGTGGGAGTGGCGCTGGTGGTGAATGCGGGCAGCGTCGGCGCAGCGCTGCTCGGGGCACCCGGCTGGCTGGGAGCGCAGGCGGAGAGGCCGACGGCGAGCAGTGCGGCAGCGACTACATGTGATCGGGACAACATCAATTCGAGACACCTAGCGGACGAAATCGCTGCCCAGCCTACGCGATCGGAGCCCGCACACCCGGCCGTCACACCCGTTGTGCGCTGGCGGTCGCCTTGTCCACTTCCCAGTAGGCGCGCAGCGCAGCAATCTTGCCCTCGGCGTTCACGCGGTAGGTGAACACGCCCTCTGCCACCACGCGGTAGCCGCCGGCGACGATCACGATATGCCCGACGTTGGCCTCTTCGGGGCCGCAGACATAGGTCTTCTCGAAGCGGAATTCGAGCTGACTCGGGGCGATCGCCTTGTCGAAGAAGGCGGCGATGGCCTCCTTGCCGCGATGGCCCTTACCCTCGGGGTCGAAATGCGACGGTCCGATCGGATCCTCGACGATCGCGTCGTCGGCGAACACCGCCAGCCAGGCCGCCTTGTCGCGGGCGACGGCCGCCTCCCGCGACCGTCGACCCGCCAGCGTCACCGGTGCGGTCACCGGGTGGGCTTGTCGGCCCCGACGACCCACATCGAGAAGTACTGCGCGCCGCCGCCATAGGCGTGACCCAGTGCCTTGCGGGCACCCGGAACCTGATGATCGCCGCCCTTGCCCATCACCTGGATGGCCGACTCGGCGAACCGGATCATGCCGGAGGCGCCGATCGGGTTCGAGGACAGCACACCACCGGAGGCGTTGAACGGGATCCGCCCGCCGATGGCGGTCTCGCCGGCCTCGGTGAGCTTCCAGCCCTCGCCCTCGGCCGCGAAGCCCAGGCTCTCCAGCCACATCGGTTCGTACCAGGAGAACGGGACGTACACCTCGGCGGCATCGATCTCGTCGATCGGTGAGGTGATGCCGGCATCGCGCCACAGCGCGGCCGCGGCATCGCGACTGGCCTGCGGATTGACCTGATCGCGACCGGCGTAGGCCAGCGGCTCGGTACGCAGCGCGGTGGCGTGGATCCACGCCACCGGATTGCCGTTGGCCAGGTGCGCCTCGGCGGCCTCCTCGTTGCCGATCACCAGGGCGGCCGCACCGTCGGAGGACGGGCAGGTCTCGTCATAGCGGATCGGGTCCCACAGCATCGGGGACTGCATCACCTTCTCGACGGTGATATCGGGCTGATGCAGATGTGCCAACGGGTTCTTGGCGCCGTTGAGACGGTCCTTGACGGCCACGATCGCCCCGATGTGGTTGGGCGCCCCGGAGCGGCGGATATAGGCGCGGATGTGCGGGGCGAAGTACCCGCCGGCGCCGGCGCCGACCGGCTTGGTGAAGGGCACCGGAATGCTCAACGCCCACATGGCATTCGATTCCGACTGCTTCTCCCAGGCCATCGTCAGCACGCGCTTGTACTTGCCCGACTGCACCAGGCTGGCCGCCACGATCGCGGTCGACCCGCCCACCGACCCGGCGGTGTGCACCCGGATCAGCGGTTTGTTGGTCGCGCCGGTCGCGTCGGCCATGAACAGCTCGGGCATCATGACGCCCTCGAAGAAGTCGGGCGCCTTGCCGACCACCACGGCGTCGATATCGTCGAACGTCGAGCCGGAATCGGCCAGCGCCCTGTCAATGGCCTCGCGCACCAGGCCGTTCATCGACACATCGTGGCGCTTGGCGACGTATTTCGTCTGCCCGGTGCCCAGCACCGCGGCCAGCTGACCTGCCACTGTTATTTCCCTTCCAGGACGGCGACGAGATTCTGTTGCAGCGCAGGGCCGCTGGTGGCGTGCGCGAGGACGCGCTGCGCCGAACGAGAGAAGATGTGTTGGGCGGCAAAGCCGATGCGTTCCAGACCCGCCGAGAACATCGGGTTGGCCGCCAGGGTGCCACCGGACGGATTGACCTTGGTGTTCGAGCCGAGTCCGATGGCCTCGGTGAGGATCAGCTGCTGATGGGTGAACGGGGCGTAGATCTCGGCGATGTCGATCGAGCCGGTGTCACCTCCGGTGGCCGCGTTCGCCGAGGCCGCCGTGGACGGTGAGGTGGTCAGATCGCGGGCACCCAGGATCGGGGTTTCGATGCGGTGCTCGATACCGGTGATCCAGGCCGGGTTCTCGCGCAGTTCGCGGGCTCGGTCGCCGGCGGCCAGCACGATTGCCGACGCGCCGTCGGTGATCGGGGCGATGTCGTGGCGACGCAGCGGATCGGCGAAGTACGGCTGTGCCAGCAGGTCGGCCACGCTGCCGGTGACCTCGTGGCGATCGGTGCGGCCGCCCGCGGCGTAGGAATCCAGTGCCACCTGTGCCATCTGCTCTTCGGACCACTTGCCGGAATCCAGTCCGGCGCGGGCCTGCAGACCCGCCATCGACACCGAGTCCGGCCACAGCGGGGCCACGGTGTACGGATCGGTCTGCAGCGCCAGCACCCGGCGCAGGGTGCCCGCCGAGGACTTGCCGAAGCCGTACACCAGGGCGGTCTCGACCTGCCCGGTCAGCAGCTTGATATAGGCCTCGTACAGTGCCCACGCCGCATCCATCTCGACATGCGATTCGTTGATGGGCGGGATCGCGCCGATCGAGTCGATCGCCGAGATGAACGAGAAGGCACGGCCGGCAAGGTAATCCGAGGATCCCGAGCACCAGAAGCCGATATCGGTCTGCTTCAGGCCGAGCTCGGTGTAGAGCTTGTCGAAGCACGGCATCAGCATCTCGACGCCGTTGGTGGTGCCGTCGGTGCGGCGGACGTGGGGCGCGTGTGCGAAGCCCACCACTGCGATATCTGTCATGTCAGGTCCTTTGCTCTTCGCGCAAGCGCTCATCGGCGGGCACCTTTACAGATGGTGCTTGTAGGAGTCGTAGTCGGCGTCGGGTTCACCGGTGGGTTTGAAGTAGTCGATGTTGTCGATACCCAGGCCCCACTCCTCGCGCGGCTTCCACACGGCCTCCACGCGCATCCCCATCCGGACGTCGGCGGGGTCGATCTCGGTGACCAGATGCAGGAACGGGATATCGGCACCGTCGAGCAACACATAGGCCGCGACGTAGGGCGGCTTGATCCGCTGGCCGGGGAACGGGATGTTGATCACCGCGAAGGTGGTGACGGTGCCCTTGTCGACGAGCTCGATGAACTCGTCGAGCGCCAGGCCGGTGGCCGGGTCGGCCTCCTTGGGCGGGAAGTACACCTTGCCCGGTTGGCCGTCGCGACCGGACTTGGTGCGGCCGCCGAGCAGCTTGCCCTCCTGCAGCGCCTTGAGGAACGTGGTCTCCGGCAGTGAGGCGGTGTGCTGAATCTCGATGAAGCTCGGCGTCACCTGCACGGTGACGGGCTCACGGTCATCGGGTTGCCCCTCCGGCTCGGAGTCCTCACCGGGGACGAAGTAGGCGATATCGGTGATCGCGCCGACGGGCTCGTCGATCCAGTGCGCATGCACCCGGTCGCCGGTCTTGATCGCGCCCTCGCCGGTCTTGACCGCGTGCAACAACGGGGTGTCGGCGCCGTCGAGCAGGATCAGCGCCCACGCGAACGGTTTGTCCAGAGGCTGGCCCTCCAGCGGGGTGGACTGCCATGTCCAGGACTGCACCGTGCCCACCGCGCCGACCGGCACGACCTCGGTCAGTGCCGCGTAGGTGACGGGGTCATACTCGGCGGGTGGGACAAGGACCCTGCCGTCGGACCCGCGTACGCCGACGATGCGTCGCTGGCGTAGCGCGGTGAAGAATTGAGACAGGAGCGGTCCTACTGAACGGGTGTAGTCGAATGAGAGCCTCAGCGGCGCCGAGAGGGGCCGCTCATGCTTGTCGATCTGCACCGGGCTGCTTTGGCCTGTGGTCACAGCATCGAGTAGAACAGGTTCTAAGAATGGATTCAACCATGGGTCTGGAGGCGCTTTGATGAAGCTGGGTTTGCAACTGGGTTATTGGGGCGCGCAGCCGCCGACCAACCACGCCGAATTGGTCGCCGCGGCCGAGGAGGCCGGCTTCGACACCGTGTTCACCGCCGAGGCGTGGGGGTCGGACGCCTACACCCCGCTGGCCTGGTGGGGTCGCGAGACCACCCGGATGCGGTTGGGCACCTCGGTGCTGCAGCTGTCGGCGCGCACGCCCACCGCGCTGGCGATGGCGGCTCTCACCCTGGACCATCTCTCCGGCGGAAGGCATATCGTCGGCCTCGGTGTGTCCGGCCCGCAGGTGGTGGAGGGCTGGTACGGCGCCAAGTTCGGAAAGCCGCTGGCCCGCACCCGCGAGTACATCGACATCCTGCGCCAGGTGTGGGCGCGCGAGGCGCCGGTGCGCAGCGCCGGCCCGCACTATCCGCTGCCGCTGACCGGCGAGGGCACCACCGGACTTGGTAAGAACCTCAAGCCCATCACCCATCCGCTGCGCGCCGACATCCCGGTGATGCTGGGTGCCGAGGGTCCCAAGAACGTCGCGCTGGCTGCCGAGATCGCCGACGGCTGGCTGCCCATCTTCTACTCGCCGCGTATCGCAGGCATGTACAACGAATGGCTCGACGAGGGCTTCGCCCGCCCAGGTGCCCGGCGCACCCGCGAGACCTTCGAGATCTGCGCCACCGCGCAGGTCGTCGTCACCGATGACCGTCCGGCGATCATGGAGTTGATGAAACCGCACCTGGCGCTCTACATGGGCGGGATGGGCGCCGAGGACACCAACTTCCACGCCGACGTCTACCGCCGGATGGGTTACGCCGAGGTGGTCGACGACGTCACCAAACTGTTCCGCAGCGATCGCAAAGACGAGGCGGCCAAGATCATCCCCGACGAACTCGTCGACGACTCGGCGATCGTGGGCAACCTCGACTACGTCAAGGAACAGATCAAGGCCTGGGAGGCCTCGGGTGTGACGATGATGGTGGTCGGCGCCCGGTCGGTGGAGCAGATCAAGGATCTCGCCGCCCTGGTCTGACTCGTTCTCGCCAGAAGAAGGCGACTCACGAGTAGACACTTCCTTGCCAGGTGTCTACTGCGCGTCCTAGATTGGGCGCGTGACCCACGCCACATCGCAGTACACGATCGCGGGCCAGACCGTGACCATGCCCGTGCAGATCCGTACCGCCGAGCAGCACATGGCGATGTTCTCGGTGAACGCCGATGCCGCGCAAGCCATGATCGACTACAGCGGGCTGACCGTATGCCGCTACCGGCCCGGCAAGGCCGTGGTGGTGCTGATGCTGATGCGCTATGTCGACGGTGATCTCGGTCCGTACCTGGAGTACGGCACCAACGTCATGGTGAACCCGCCCGGATCGACCGCGACGGGCCTCAAGGCCTTCGGTGCGGCCGGTGCCTTCATCCATCATCTGCCCGTCGACGGCGAGTTCACCATGGCCGCCGGCCGCCAGATATGGGGGTATCCGAAGGTGCTGGCGGACTTCGTCATTCGAGACGGTCATCACTACTGCTTCGACGCATCGATCGACGGGCAGTTCGCCGTGGGGATGGACTTCGCGCCCGGGTTGCCTGTGCCGGCGATGTTCACCGGCAAACCGCAGGTGCACCCGACGTATTCGTATCTGGACGGGGTGACCCGCCGGACGTCGGGACAGATGATCATGTCGGGTGTGCGGTACCGGCCCGGTGGCGCGACGGTCCGCCTCGGCTCGCATCCGTACGGCCGCGAACTGGCGGCGCTCGGTTTTCCTAAACGCGCCATGTTCTCCGGCTCCGCCCGCAACGTGGAAATGACCTTCGCCGACGCCGAGGAGATCGCATGACAGGGGTTCTGACCGGTTCGGTCACCGAGGCACGTCCCGACGTGGACCTTGCCGACGGCCGGTTCTACGCCGACGGGCAGGCCCGCGACGCCTACCGCTGGATGCGCGCGCACGAGCCGGTGTTCCGGGACCGCAACGGCCAGGCCGCCGCGGCCAGCCACGCCGCGGTGCTCGACGCCGAACGGAACCCAGGGTTGTTCTCCAACGCCGGCGGGATCCGGCCCGACCAGCCCGGCATGCCGTACATGATCGATATGGACGATCCGGCACATCTGTTGCGCCGCAAGCTCGTCAACGCCGGGTTCACGCGCAAGCGGGTGATGGACAAACTGCCGTCGATCGGTGTCCTGTGCGACACCCTCATCGATGCGGTGTGCGAGAAGGGCGAGTGCGATTTCGTCCGCGATATCGCCGCCCCGCTGCCGATGGCGGTCATCGGCGACATGCTCGGCGTGTTGCCCCAGGAGCGCGACCTGCTGCTCAAGTGGTCCGATGATCTGGTCTGCGGTCTGAGCTCTCATGTCGACGAGCAGACCGTCCAGTTGTTGATGGATACCTTCGCGGCCTACACCGCCTTCACCATGGATGTGATCGCCAAGCGGCGGGCCGATCCCACCGACGACCTGTTCTCCGTGCTGGTCAACTCCGAGGTCGAAGGCCAGCGGATGGAGGACGCCGAGATCGTCATGGAGACGCTGCTGATCCTGATCGGTGGCGACGAGACCACCCGGCACACCCTGTCCGGCGGTACCGAACAGCTGCTGCGTCATCAGGACCAGTGGGCCGAGTTGAGGGCGGATGAGCGCTTGCTACCGGGCGCCATCGAGGAGATGCTGCGTTGGACGTCGCCGGTGAAGAACATGTGCCGCACCCTCACCGCGGACACCGAGTTCTACGGCACGGCGCTGCGCAAGGACGAGAAGATCATGCTGATGTTCGAGTCCGCGAACTTCGACGAGCAGGTGTTCGGCGATCCGCAGAACTTCCGGATCGACCGCAGCCCGAACAACCACGTCGCGTTCGGCTTCGGCACACACTTCTGCATGGGCAACCAGCTGGCGCGGCTGGAACTGAAGATCATGATCGAGAAGGTGCTGGCGCGGTTGCCCGACCTGCGGTTGGCCGACGAGAACATGCTGCCGCTGCGGCCCGCCAACTTCGTCAGCGGGCTGGAGTCGATGCCGGTGGTGTTCACCCCGACGGCGAGGGTGCTCGGCTGATCAGCCCAGCGCGCACAGCCTGGCTGCGACCGCCGTTGTCGTACCGTTGACGCGATGCGTATCGCGGTGGTGGAGGACGACGACGGCGTCGGTGAGGCGCTGGTCGACGCGCTCGCCCAGGTCGGCCATGCACCGGTGCGGATGCGCCGCGGAGCCGATCTGCTGCTGGGGCACCGCGATATCGATCTCGCGCTGCTGGACCTCGGGCTGCCCGACGAGGACGGGATGACCGTCCTGCGCCGGTTGCGCGGAGTGAGCCAGATCCCGGTGGTGGTGCTGACCGCCCGTGACGACGAACGCTCCGTGGTGCGCGCCTTGCGGGCGGGTGCCGACGATTACGTGGTCAAGCCGGCGCGTCTGGGCGAGCTGCGAGCCCGTATCGAGGTTGCCGCGCGCCGGCGGACCGCCACCACGGCGACCCCTGAGCTCGAGGTGATCCGGTCCGGTGACATCGTGGTCGACCTCGGTGCCCGCCGCGTCGAAGTTTCTGGCATCGAAATCGCGCTTGCTCCAAAAGAATTCGAGGTTCTGGCGCATCTTGTCGCACGTCGGGGAGAAGCCGTCAGCAGGCAGGAACTGATGGATGCGATCTGGGGCGATGCCTACGTGGCCATCTCTCGCAGTTTGGATGTGCACATGACCTCGCTGCGCGCAAAGCTCGGCAGGCCCGAGGCGATCGCGACCATCCGCGGGTACGGCTACCGCTGGGGTTCATGAGATGTGGCGGCGCGTCCTGCTCGTGCTGGTCGTCTATTCGGCGATCGCGGTCATCGGGCTCGCGGTGCCGCTGGCGATCACGCTGGGCCGCGAGCGGATGCAGCGCTTCGGGGAGAACCGCCTCGCGGCGGCCTCCTACTTCGCTGATCTGGCCGCCCGTGCCGATGACGCGCCCGATCCGGAACTGCAGCAGGTGCTTCAGCGCTACCACCAGCTCTACGACGAGCCGGTGGTCGTCGTCGGACGCGACGGTAGGCCGCGTGCGGCGGCGGGGGTGAGCGGTATCGACGGAGAGTTCGCCGACGCCGCCGCCGATGCGTTACGCAATCAGCGCAGCCGTCTCCCGGACGCCGTCACGCCGTGGTCACCCGCGCGGGTGCTGATCGCCGTACCGGTCGGGACCGGCACGCAGGTCGATGGCGCGGTGGTGCTGGCCGCGTCGACGGCCGCCGCCCGCACCGAGATCGGTCGGGCGTGGGCGCTCATCGCCGCAGCCGCGGTGGGCTTGCTGGTCCTGGCCTCCGCGATCGCGGTTGCGTTGTCGCGGTGGACGGTACGACCGCTGACCGATCTGGCGGGTCGGGCGGTGTCGCTGCGGCATCGCGTGCGCGACCGCGCCCCCACCGATCCGCCCACCGTCGATGAGCCGATCCACGGTCGGTACGCGGGACCGCATGAGGTCCGCCGACTGGCGGCCACCTTCGACGCGATGGCCCGCGATATCGACGCTGCCGACGCCGCACAGCGCAGGCTGATCGCCGATTCCGCGCATGCGCTGCGAAATCCGCTGGCAGCATTGAGCATGCGTCTGGACACGCTGGGCATGGCGCTGCCCGAATCATCGGTGGCTGCCCACCACAAGGCGACGCTGGAAGTGGATCGCCTGACCGGCATCGTCAACGATCTGCTCGCCCTGGCGAGCGCGGAAAGCCGTGCCGAGACCGACGCGGCCGGCCACACCGTCGATGTCGGTGCGATCGCCGCCGAGCGAGTGGAGTTCTGGGCAGCGGCGATGACCGATGCCGGCATCGACGTCACCGTCGAGACGCTGCCGGCCGTCCCAGCAGTGCTGCCGGAGCAGGATCTGACCCAGATCTTGGACATCGCCTTGAGCAACATCGCCAAGTATGCAGGACCGGGCGCACACGCACAGGTCACCGTCGCGCGCCACGACGCCGACGTCGTCCTGCTGATTCGGGATGACGGCCGCGGTGTGCCCACCAGAGACCTGCCCCGGGTGGCGACCCGCTTCTTCCGGGCCGCCAACACCGTCGGCAAGGGCTCCGGTCTGGGCCTTGCGATCGCCCGCGCCCTCATCGAGCGTGCCGGTGGCACTTTCGAGGTCGATTCCGGTCGGGCGGGCGGGCTGTGTCTGACGATGCGGATCCCCGCACCGATGGCCACGGATTCGTCCTAAGGGACTGTTAGGACTTTGTGCTGCGGCTTCCCGAACCGTTGTGACAGCCTTCACAGTGGGGAGCGACAACGATGTCGGCGCGGGCGCATCCGTGCGGGGCGTCGCGGACAAGGAGGACAGACATGACCAGTTCGGCCACCCGAGAGCCCGCCGGCGACGGGCCCGGATCTCCGCCCCCCGCATCCTCGCCGGCGGCCACCCGCCGGGCGATCTTCAACACCTTGCGGGGATCGTCGGGCAACCTCGTCGAGTGGTACGACGTCTACGTCTACACCGTGTTCGCCTCGTACTTCGAGAACCAGTTCTTCGACTCCGCGGACAAGAATTCCACCCTCTACGTGTACGCGATCTTCGCGGTGACCTTCGTGATGCGCCCGGTCGGATCGTGGTTCTTCGGCCGGTTCGCCGACCGACGCGGCCGGCGGGCGGCGCTGACGTTCAGCGTGTCGCTGATGGCAGCGTGTTCGCTGGTGATCGCGCTGTCCCCGGGCCGGGAGAGCATCGGGGTCTGGGCTGCGGTGGTCCTGGTGCTGTGCCGGTTGGTCCAGGGCTTCGCCACCGGTGGTGAATACGGCACGTCGGCGACGTACATGTCCGAGGCGGCGACCAGGGAGCGGCGCGGGTTCTTCTCATCGTTCCAGTACGTGACGTTGGTCGGCGGCCACGTCCTCGCCCAACTCACGCTGCTGGTCATGCAGGTGTTCCTGGATCGCGAGCAGATCGAGGAATTCGGTTGGCGCATCGCCTTCTTCATCGGCGGTATTGCCGCAGTGGTGGTCTTCTGGCTGCGCCGCAGCATGGACGAGTCGCTGACCCCGGAACAAATCGAGGCGGTCCGCCGCGGTGAGGACCAGGGGTCCGGGTCCATGCGTGAGCTGTTGACCGGGCATTGGCGGGCGCTGCTGGTGTGCTTCCTGGTGACCATCGGTGGCACCATCGCCTTCTACACCTACAGCGTCAACGCACCGGCAATCGTCAAGTCCACCTTCGAGGACCAGGGCATGACGGCCACCTGGATCAATCTGATCGGCCTGACGTTCCTGATGGCCATCCAGCCGATCGGCGGGCTGATCAGCGACAAGGTGGGCCGCAAGCCGCTGCTGGTGTTCTTCGGCGCCAGCGCGTTGATCTACACCTACGTGCTGATCACCTACCTGCCCCAGACCACCTCGGCGGCAACGGCATTGACCCTTGTCTGTGTCGGCTATGTCATCCTCACCGGTTACACCTCGATCAACGCCATCGTGAAGGCAGAACTCTTCCCGTCCCATATCCGGGCGCTCGGCGTGGGATTGGGTTATGCCCTTGCCAACTCGGCCTTCGGTGGCACGGCGCCGCTGATCTATCAGGCCGCCAAGGGCGGTGGTCATGTCGGATGGTTCATCGGGTACGTCACGGTGGTGATCGCGGTATCGCTGGTGGTCTACATCTTCGTCTTGAAGAACAAGTCCGAGACTGCGCTGGACCGCGAGCAGGGTCGCGCATTCGTGTGACGATCTACGCTGGCTGATCATGTCGTCTGCGGTGTCCTCGAGGCCCCCGGTGTTGGATCGCAGGTCCGCACTGCGGGGCCTCGCGGCGCTGACGGCCATTCTGACCGGCACCGCATGCGGCGCCGGTGCGGTTGCGCCGGTACGGCTGGCCGCCGGTGAGCCCGGCGGCTTCTTCTGGGAGTTCTGCGGCCTGCTCGCAGCGGCGGCCGACCGGGCCGGTTCCGTGCACCTCGAACCGCTGGTCACCGGCGGCTCGGCAGAGAACCTGCAGATGCTCCACTCCGGGCAGGCCCATCTGGCGATGAGTCTCAGCGACACCGCGCAGGATGACACCGCTGCGGACGGCCTGACCGCCGTCGGTCGGGTCTACGAGAACTACTTCCAGGTAGCGGTGCTCGGCGAGTCTCCCATCGGGTCTCCCGCGGAGCTCGCCGGCCGCGTCGTGAGCGTCGGAGCGCCGGGATCGGGGGCGACCAGATTGTCCGAACGGGTGCTCGCCGCGGTCGGGCTGGGGGTCCCGAGCGCTGTGCGGCGAGTGGTTCAGTCGATGCACGCGGCAGCGTCCGCGCTGAAAGCCGGTTCGGTGGATGCGGTCATGTGGGCCGGTGGTCTCCCGACACCGGCGTTCGCCGACATCGGCGGCATCCGCTTGTTGGACCTGACGACTGTGGTCGACACCCTGCGTCTGCGGCACGGAACGACGTATGAAGCGGTGACGGTTCCTGCGGATGTGTACGGGAGTCATCCGGCGGTGACCACCGTCGGAGTGGCGAACCTGTTACTGGCGCGCGGCGACGTCGCCGAATCGGTGGTCGCGACGATGGTGGATCTGCTGCTCGACCAACCCGCCGCGCTCGTTCCCGCCCAGGCGATCGGCAGCCAGTTCCTCGACGCGCAATCCCTGATCCAGACCGGTGCCGTGCCACTGCACCCCGGTGCTGCCGCGGAGTACCGTCGCCGACACGGCTGACGAATACAACCACCATTTTCGGTAACTGGCTTTTATTTTTTTCTCGGGTATGGTCGGGCCTCGTAGGTATTGCTAGCGCACAGGAGGAAAAATGGCTAGTAAATCTCAGGGGCGAGAGCTCCGAAAAGCGACCCTGACGCTCAAGGAAAAAAGGGCGGCCAAGCGCGAGAAACTCTCGACCGAGACGGTGGTCCGCCGCAAAAAGCCCTCGCGGTAACCGTCTTTCGGCGGGTCAGGTTGGTTGCGGGCCGCACCCGCTCCGGTAACAGAACGACGCGATCACGTGGCGCGATTTGATAGTCGGGCCGCCATTAAAATGCGCCGACTATTTCGAAATTCGGTGGCGATGCCATTGTTTTGGCGACCTTTTTGTGGAAAGAAAATGACGAAAAATGCTTCTCGATGAACGGCGCACAAACGCGGGTGAGGAACTGCTTGCCGTGATCGCGATGATCACCGCGGCGGTTCCCGAACACGACGATCCGGAGTATCGGCGCGGCCACGCCTCGGCCACCAGGTACGCCCGAATCTGTGCGCTGGACGAGATCGCGCGATCGGCCTCGGGCCTGCACCTCGACGGCGTCGGTGCGGCGCGGCGGCGGGAACGCGCGATGGTCCGTTCGGCACTGTCGCGGATCCTCGACCGACTATCGGCCGCGGGGGACGGGGCGGGGGACGTCGGGGCCGGTTACCGCTCCGGCATCGCGCAGGCGTGCACGGTGATCGAAACCGTATTGGCCGACGTCGAGCCTCGGGCAGAGCGCGTGTGATCGGAGAATGCCATGTCCAGCTCAACGGGGGCGGTGGCCGTTTTCGGGCCGGAATGCGTGCTCGTGGCGAAGGTGGTCGAGCATGCCATATCTTCCGGCCGGACGGTCGTGACCGGTCCGTCGCCCTGTGTTCGGCACGCCGCGCCGGCTGCCGGGTGTCCGGATCTGCCCGCCATATCGGCGGGGGG
>NZ_AOHQ01000101.1:0-23554 GCF_000416385.1 Mycobacterium sp. VKM Ac-1816D | reverse complement strand
CAGCGGCGTAAGGCGTTGTCGGAGGCGGCATACCACGATTCTAAAGACAGGGTCCGACACGTAGCGGTCCGCAAGATTGCCGTCAGAAACCCGGCCGGCTCCGTCAAGATTCCGTACAGATCGGGCCTCGTCCCGCCGCCCGGGCGGATCGTGGAGCGGTGACCGACACGACAAGGCAACTGTGCCGACTACTGCTCGATGGTGACACCGTATGGGGTGCAGTGGATATCCGGCCCCAGCGCTGGGGCAGCGTGGTCTACCGGATCGTGCTCTACCCGCCGGGCATCAGCGCCGAGGAGCGCCGCCGCGTCCGGGTCTGGCGAGGGTTCTACGCGTGGGGCACCGCCTGGTGGCTGGTCGTGACCGCGGTCCTGTCCGGTTTCGCCGAACCCTGGTTCGCGGTCACGGTGGCCTCGGTGACGACACTTCTCTTCGGGACTCGCGCGTTCCTTCGCGCCGGATCGGTGCGCAGCAGGGTGCGCACCGCTGATGTCACTGTGCCACTGCCCAACTCGGACCGGGCCCTGCTCGCCCTCGCCCGTCAGGTGCAGGCGGTGGGCACCGCCATGGTGCGGGCTGACCGCAGACTGCGCGAGGGCCAGATCACCGCCGCCGAGCACGAGGTGATCTGGCACCGTGCCTACGAAAACTTGTTGCCCACCAAGGCCATTCCGGCCTTCGGCCGATACGGAGGAGTCCGATGACCGATCTTGTCGCCGCGCTGACGCTACTCGGCGCACCCGCCGCCATGCTTCTTGCCGTCCGGTGCGCCATCCAGCGCCAGTTCCGCCGGGAGAAGTGAGCGTGCCTCAGCTCGTGGGCGGCTCGTACGGAACTTCGGGATGGTCGCGGTGCCACTCGATCTGCTGCTCGGCGACCTTGCGGTGAATACGATTGAGCCAGAACAGGCCACCGGTGATCAACACGACCGCCAGCACCACACCGACGATGCCCGCCGTCGAGCTGCCGTTGGCGAAGGCGAACAGCCCACTCACCAGCGCCACCACGCCGAGGCCCACCGCGACGATGCCCGGCGCGTTCTTGCCGGCCTTCATAGCCTCCCCGGCATGCTGCCGATACGTGCGTGCGTGGTCGACCGGGTCTTTCGAGGTATCAGGCATGGCACCCTCCCATAAACCCAACCACCCGGACAGGGCCCGGGTCGTCAGGAAAACATGACGCTCAAATACCCGCTGCGGGGCGGATGAAACTGATCGAGCCGGTTTCACAGCTACGCAGCCGGGCATCCTTCCGGCCGCCCTCAATGCGGTGCCCGCGAGGACGGACGAGCGCTACGCCGTGGGCACTTCCCATACCGAGGCATCGACCGGAGTACCGGTCACCAACTCGACGACACTGAAGATGAACTCGTCCTCGGTCATGTCGCCGTCGGCGGCCACCTGGGTGAGCGCTTCGTTGATCAGCGGGAAACCGGCTGCCAGGTCGAACGTCCACCCCGCGTCGGTACGAACGAACTCCCAGTCCGCGCCGGCGGGCTCGCCGTCGACCAACATCGGCGCATAGGCGCGGTCGCCGTCGACGCGCACGTCACCGATGGAGTTTCCTTCCAACGCATCGGAGTCGATCATGCCCTCGTCGACGCCGTAGACCAGCAGATCGGTCCCGTCCATCGTGGCGAAGTCCGGCGGCACCTCGACCCGCATGCGGGCGATCATCAGGCGGTCCATCATCCCGACGGTGGCGACCTCGGCCGGTCCGGCCGTCCGCGCCAGCTTCACCACCGTGTCGTAGTGCGCGATGGTGTCGGGACTGATCAGCGCCGGGACCGCCGCACCGTTCTGCGCCGCGGCCTCGGTGCGGTACTTGTCGAAGACCGACTGCACGGCCTTGGCATCGGCCGCTGGATCGACGACGGGTTCAGCGGCGGTGCTCGCGGAGCCGATCGGCGAACCCTGGACCTCCCGGTCTCCCCCGCAACCGCTGAGCAGCGCAGTCAATGCCAGGAAACCCGCCGCCAGGTGCAGACGCACCGGAACCACCTCCGCGTCACAGATATCGTCACGATGTCGTTGTCATCGCAAACTCTAACGCGTCGTCACATCCCGATGGGACCCAACATGACCGCGGGCCTGGGCACCCGCCACCGCGCACACCCGTCGTCGATGGACTCGTCGACCGCCGACGCCATCGCCATCAGCTGGTGCTTGTCGGCGCGCAGCCAGGTCTCGGCCGAACCGCCGGCCAGGCTCATCCGCGTCACCTCCACGCCGTCACGGCGGAGGCCGGCGATGTGCCCGAGCAACCGATGCGCGGCGACCGCCCAGGCGTCGGGATCGGCGGAGGCGACGATGACATGCATACCGACCACATCGACGCCCTCGGGCGGGCCGCCGGCCAACAGGCAGTCCGGGTCGAGATGCACCGACGCCACCCCGCCGGCCAGGTCGGAGAGGATGGTCAGATGCCGGCGCGTCGACGCCACGAAGCGGGTGACACCGCAGGCCAGCGCTCCCGAGGTGGCCACGGCAGACGTGCCGCACCGCCACAACACCTGATCGGCCGGCACACCCCCGGCCCGCACCAGACCCAGTTCACCGGCATCACCGACATGCACCGTCACCCCATGGGTGCGGACCCATGCCGAGACCAGCGGGTCGATCAACAGGGCCGCAGGCAACCCACAACCAGATTTCGGCAGCACTCGTCGCACAGTGCGCACGGCGACCCGCAGCCGGTGCGGATGTCCCGCGTGCGTATCAAGATCGGTCATCAATCCGGTCTACGCCCGCAGGCTGTCCGCAGGCTGTGCGCAGACCAAGACCACGCCCAGAACGCCGCCGGTGTAGAGACCGCGTAAAGATGCCGCTCGCACCCGTCAAGGAACCGTCAATGCCCAGCTCAGCGACGGAACACGGTCGTAGCTTTGCCTTCGCCCCCACACCGATCCGGCCGGGGGTGTCAACAAATAGCAGGAGTGCTGATCCGTCGTGACGACCCTCGCGTCCACCCTCGTCTTCCTGGCGCTGACCATCGCGGTCTTCGCGCTGCTCGGCCTGGTCCAGAAGCTGGTCGAGCGGCTGTGAACCTCGCCAACAGCGTCGGCCTGGTGCTGGCGATCCTCACGGGCTTGTTTCTGTTCGCCGCATTGC
This sequence comes from Mycobacterium sp. VKM Ac-1816D, assembly GCF_000416385.1. Classification (NCBI taxonomy): domain Bacteria; kingdom Bacillati; phylum Actinomycetota; class Actinomycetes; order Mycobacteriales; family Mycobacteriaceae; genus Mycobacterium; species Mycobacterium sp. VKM Ac-1816D. Next base: position 20,444 of record NZ_AOHQ01000101.1, on the reverse strand, counting down.
TGTTCCCGGAGAGGTTCTAGTGTCCACGACCACCGCGGGGATCGTCTTCCTCGCCGCCCTCGTCCTCGTGCTGGCCCTGACCCACGTGCCACTCGGCGACTACATGTACCGCGTCTACACCCGCGCCGAGGACTCCCGCCTCGAACGCGGCATCTACCGGCTCATCGGGGCAGACCCGAAGGCCGAACAGACCTGGGGCGCCTACGCCCGCAGCGTGCTCGCCTTCTCCGCGGTCAGCATCGTGTTCCTGTTCGTCTTCCAACTGGTGCAGGGCAAGCTGCCCCTGCATCTGAACGATCCGGCGACCGAGATGACACCGGCCCTGGCCTGGAACACCGCGGTCAGCTTCGTGACGAACACCAACTGGCAGGCCTATTCCGGCGAGACGACCCAGGGTCACCTGGTGCAGATGGCTGGCCTGACGGTGCAGAACTTCGTCTCCGCCGCCGTCGGCATGGCCGTCGCCATCGCATTCGTGCGCGGCCTGGTCCGGCGCAGCACCGGCGACCTCGGCAACTTCTGGGTCGACCTGGTGCGTGGCAGCCTGCGAATCCTGCTGCCACTCTCGGTGATCGGCGCGATCGTCCTGATCGCCGGGGGCGTCATCCAGAACTTCGCGCTGCATGATCAGGTGGTCGACACCATCGCCGGCGGACAGCAGACCCTGCCCGGCGGCCCGGTCGCCAGCCAGGAGGTCATCAAGGAGCTCGGCACCAACGGCGGCGGGTTCTACAACGCGAACTCCTCGCACCCCTACGAGAATCCGACGCCGTGGACGAACTGGGTGCAGATCCTGCTGATCTGCCTCATCCCATTCGCGCTGCCCCGCACGTTCGGCCGGATGGTCGACAACAAGAAGCAAGGTCTGGCAATCGTCGCCGTGATGGCCACCATCGCGACACTGAGCGTCAGCGTGCTGATGCTGGTGCAGCTGCAGGCCCACGGCACCGTACCCACCGCGGTCGGCGCGGCCACCGAAGGCGTGGAACAGCGTTTCGGCGTCGCCGATTCGGCGGTGTATGCCGCCGCCACGACGTTGACCTCCACCGGCGCGGTCAACTCGTTCCACGACTCGTACACCAGTCTCGGCGGGCTGATCACCATGTTCAACATGCAGCTCGGCGAGGTCGCACCCGGCGGTGTCGGGTCGGGTCTCTACGGCATGCTGATCCTGGCCATCATCACCGTCTTCGTGGCGGGCCTGATGGTCGGGCGCACCCCGGAGTACCTCGGCAAGAAGATCACACCGCGGGAGATCAAGTTCGCCGCAACGTATTTCCTGATCACCCCGCTGCTGGTGCTCACCGGGACCGCGCTGGCCATGGCGATGCCCGGCCAACGCGACGGCATGCTCAACACCGGACCGCACGGTCTGTCCGAGGTGCTCTATGCCTTCACCTCGGCATCCAACAACAACGGATCGGCGTTCGCCGGTATCAGCGTCAACACCGAGTGGTACAACACCGCGCTCGGCCTGGCCATGGTGTTCGGCCGCTTCCTGCCCATCATCCTGGTGCTGGCACTGGCGGGATCGTTTGCCGCACAAGCCCGCACACCCGAATCCGCAGGCACCCTGCCCACCCACCGTCCGCAGTTCGTCGGGATGGTCACCGGCGTGACACTGATCCTTGTCGCCCTGACCTTCCTGCCGATGCTCGCGCTCGGCCCCCTCGCCGAAGGAATCCACTGATGTCCACCGCGACCGTCGACACCGCTGCCACGACCGCGCCGCGCACCCCGAAGCGGTCCGTGCAGAGCGGGCTACTGGATCCGAAGATGTTGTGGACCTCGGTTCCTGACGCGCTGCGCAAACTCGATCCCCGCACGCTGTGGCGCAATCCGGTCATGTTCATCGTCGAGATCGGGGCCGTGTGGAGCACGCTGCTGGCCATCACCGATCCGTCCTGGTTCGCCTGGCTCATCGTCGGATGGCTCTGGCTGACCGTGGTTTTCGCCAATCTTGCCGAGGCCGTGGCCGAGGGTCGCGGCAAGGCGCAGGCCGACAGCCTACGCAAGGCCAAGACCGACACCATGGCGCGCCGGGTCACCGCCTCGGGTGGTGAGGAGCAGGTGGCCGCACCGCTGCTGCAGCAGGGGGATGTCGTGATCGTCGAGGCGGGACAGACGATCCCGGGCGACGGTGATGTCATCGAGGGCATCGCCTCGGTGGACGAATCGGCCATCACCGGTGAGTCGGCACCCGTCGTCCGGGAGTCCGGTGGCGACCGGTCCGCGGTGACCGGTGGCACCACGGTGCTCAGCGACCGCATCGTCGTCAAGATCACCCAGAAGCCCGGCGAGAGTTTCATCGACCGGATGATCGGCCTGGTCGAGGGCGCCAACCGGCAGAAGACACCCAACGAGGTGGCGCTGAACATCCTGCTCGCCTCGCTCAGCATCATCTTCGTCTTCGCCGTCGCCACCCTGCAGCCGCTGGCCATCTACTCCAAGGCCAACAACCCCGGCGTGCCGGATTCGTTGTCCCTCACCGGCGACGGGATCACCGGCATCGTCCTGGTGGCCCTGCTGGTGTGCCTCATCCCGACCACCATCGGTGCGCTGCTGAGCGCCATCGGCATCGCGGGGATGGACCGGCTGGTGCAGCGCAATGTGCTGGCGATGTCCGGCCGCGCCGTCGAGGCCGCCGGCGATGTGAACACCCTGCTTCTCGACAAGACCGGCACCATCACGCTGGGCAACCGGCAAGCCGCCGCGTTCCTGCCGCTGTCCGGTGTCGGCGAGGACGAGTTGGCCGACGCGGCGCAGTTGTCCAGCCTGGCCGACGAGACACCCGAAGGTCGTTCGATCGTGGTGTACGCCAAGCAGGCTCATGGCCTGCGCACCCGCGCACCCGGCGAACTGAGCCACGCGCACTGGGTCGAATTCAGCGCCACCACAAGGATGTCCGGCGTGGACATCACCGATGACGGGTCCGAGCGCAAGTTGCGCAAGGGTGCGGCCGGCTCCCTGGCCGACTGGATCCGCGCCGAGGGTGGCACGGTACCCGCCGAACTCGGCGACCTCGTGGAGCAGATCTCGGCGGCCGGTGGCACCCCGCTGTCGGTCGGTGAGGTACATGACGGCCGGGCCCGCGCGCTCGGCGTCATCCACCTCAAGGATGTGGTCAAGCAGGGCATGCGGGAACGCTTCGACGAGATGCGCCGCATGGGCATTCGCACCGTCATGATCACCGGCGACAACCCGACGACCGCCAAGGCCATCGCCGCCGAGGCCGGGGTCGACGATTTCCTTGCCGAGGCGACGCCCGAGGACAAGATGGCGTTGATCAAGGCCGAACAGGCCGGGGGCAAGCTCGTCGCGATGACCGGCGACGGCACCAATGACGCACCGGCGTTGGCCCAGGCCGATGTCGGCGTGGCGATGAACACCGGCACATCGGCGGCCAAAGAAGCAGGCAACATGGTCGATCTGGATTCCGATCCGACCAAGTTGATCGAGATCGTCGAGATCGGCAAGCAGCTGCTGATCACCCGAGGAGCGTTGACGACCTTCAGTATCGCCAACGACATCGCGAAGTACTTCGCCATCATCCCGGCGTTGTTCGTCGCGGTATTCCCCGGGCTGGACCTGCTGAACATCATGCGGCTGCACAGTCCGCAATCGGCGATCCTGTCCGCGGTGATCTTCAACGCGATCGTGATCGTCGTGCTGATCCCGCTGGCCCTCAAGGGTGTCCGCTACACCCCGAGCAGTGCCTCGAAGCTGCTGAGCCGCAACCTGTTCATCTACGGTCTCGGCGGTGTGGTGGCGCCGTTCATCGGCATCAAACTGATCGACCTCGTCGTCCAACTCTTCCCGGGAATGTGACATGAACTTCGCCAATCTGCTCCGTCAGCACACTGCGGCGCTGCGGGCGCTGCTGGTACTCACCGCGATCCTCGGGCTGGCCTACCCGATCCTGATCTGGCTGGTGGCCCAGTTGCCTGGCCTGCGCGACAAGGCCGACGGCTCGCTGCTGGAGGCTGACGGAAAAGTACTGGGCAGCAGCCTGATCGGACAGCCGTTCACCGATGCCTCAGGAAACCCCCTGCCACAGTACTTCCAGTCTCGTCCTGGCGGTTACGACCCGCTGGCCACCGGCGCATCCAACCTGGGGCCCGAGGACATCGTCGACACGGCCACCGCCGCCGGCGAACCGGGCGATGGTCGGACCAGCCTGCTGACCGAGGTGTGCACCCGCAGCCTGGCGGTCGGCGAGCTGGAGGACCTCAACGGTGCCCGGCCGTTCTGCACGGCCGAGGGTGTCGGCGCGGTGCTGTCGGTCATCGGTCCCCGCGATGCGCGCGGCACCGTCACCGAGCCGGTCAGGGTGGTCAGTGTGAACCAGGTCTGCCCGGCCGTCCCGTTCGTCGCCACCTACGAGGGAGTCCGGGTCGAATGCGCCGAACCGGGTGCTGACTATGCGATCGGCCAGATCGTGCCGGTGGCCGGGGCCGCGGCCACGCCGGCGGTGCCTGCCGACGCCGTCACGGCCAGTGGCAGCGGGCTGGACCCGCACATCTCCCCCGCCTACGCGGCGATACAGGTCGACCGGGTCGCAGCGGCACGCGGCGTCAGCCCCGATCAGGTGCGCGCGCTGGTCGACGAGCACACCGAGGGCCGCACGCTGGGCTTCTTGGGCGAACCGCGCGTCAACGTGCTGCAGCTGAACCTGGCATTGGATCGGTTTGGGGGATGATGGGCTGGTGACCGACCGACCGAAACGTGGGGAGCTGCGCATCTACCTCGGCGCGGCTCCCGGCGTCGGCAAGACCTACGCCATGCTGGGCGAGGCGCACCGGCGACTTGAGCGCGGCACGGACCTGGTGGCCGCCGTCGTCGAGACACACGGCAGATCCAAGACCGCCGAGCTCCTGGAGGGCATCGAGATCATTCCGCCACGACTGGTCGAATACCGCGGCGCCACGTTCGGTGAACTCGACGTCGACGCGGTATTGGCGCGCCGCCCGCAGGTGGTCCTGGTCGACGAACTGGCCCACACCAACACCCCGGGCAGTGCGAACCCGAAGCGCTGGCAGGACATCGAGCAGCTGCTCGCGGCGGGCATCACGGTGATCACCACCGTCAACGTGCAACATCTGGAAAGCCTCAACGATGTCGTCGCCCAGATCACCGGTATCGAGCAGCAGGAGAAGGTGCCCGACGAGGTGGTGCGCGCCGCCGATCAGATCGAGCTGGTCGATATCACCCCGGAAGCCCTGCGCCGCAGGCTTTCCCACGGTAACGTCTACGCACCCGACCGGATCGACGCGGCACTGTCGAACTATTTCCGGCGAGGCAACCTCACCGCGCTGCGCGAGCTGGCCCTGCTGTGGCTGGCCGACCAGGTCGACGCCGCGCTGGCAAAATACCGCTCCGACAACAAGATCACCGCGACCTGGGAGGCCCGCGAACGGGTCGTCGTCGCGGTCACCGGCGACAAGGAATCCGAGACCCTGGTACGCCGGGCGTCGCGCATCGCGTCGAAATCCAGCGCCGAACTGATGATCGTGCACGTGGTACGCGGTGACGGATTGGCCGGTGTCTCGGCCCCGATGATGGGTACAGTGCGCGATCTGGCGGCCAGCCTCGGAGCCAGCGTGCACACCGTCGTCGGCGACGACGTGCCCGCCGCCCTATTGGATTTCGCGCGCGAGATGAACGCCACCCAGTTGGTGGTCGGGACATCGCGGCGCACCCGGTGGGCGCGCATCCTCGACGAGGGCATCGGCGCGGCGGTGGTGCAGAACTCCGGCACCATCGACGTGCACATGGTGACCCATGAGCAGACCGGGCGCGCGACCGCCCGATCCGGGAATCGGAACTGGCGGCAGCACGCCGCGTCCTGGCTGGCCGCCGTGGTGGTGCCCACGGCACTGGCGGCCGTCGCGGTGCTGTGGCTGGACCGCTATCTGGGGGTCAGCGGCGAGAGCGCGTTGTTCTTCGTGGGCGTGCTGGCGGTGGCACTGCTGGGCGGCGTCGCGCCCGCCGCGCTCTCGGCGGTGCTGTCGGGCCTGTTGATCAACTACTTTCTCGCCGAGCCGCGCTACACGTTCACCATCTCCGAACCCGACAGCGCGATCACCATCGCGGTGCTGCTGATGGTCGCCGTCGCGGTGGCCGCGCTGGTCGACAGCGCCGCCAAACGGGCCCGCGAGGCGCGCCGCGCCTCCCAGGAGGCAGAGCTGCTGGCGCATTTCGCCGGCTCCGTGCTGCGTGGCGCCGACCCCACCGCCTTGTTGGAGCGTGTCCGTGAGGTGTACTCGCAGACCGCGGTGAGTCTGCTGCGCGAACGTGACGGGGAGACGCACGTGGTTGCGTGCGCCGGCAAGCAACCGTGTGTCGATGTCGACAGCGCCGACACCGCAATCGAAGTCGGTGACGACGAGTTCTGGCTGCTGATGTCCGGCCGCAAGCTGCCCGCCAAGGATCGCCGGGTGCTCGGCGCTGTCGCCAAACAGGCCGCCGGCCTGGTCCGGCAGCGCGAGCTGATCTCCGAGGCGGGCCGGGCCGAGGCCGTCGCGCGAGCCGACGAACTGCGCCGCTCCCTGCTCTCGGCGGTCAGCCACGATCTGCGCACCCCGCTGGCCGCCGCCAAGGCCTCGGTATCGAGCCTGCGCAGCAGTGATATCGACTTCTCCCCCGAGGACACCGCCGAGCTGCTGGCCACCGTCGAAGAGTCCGTCGACCAGCTGACCGCACTGGTGGGCAATCTGCTGGACTCCTCCCGGCTGGCCGCCGGGGTGGTCAAACCCGAACTTCGCCGGGTGTACCTGGAGGAGGCCGTGCAGCGGGCTCTGCTCGGAATCAGCCGCAGCTCCAAGGACTCCGGCTGGGATCGGGTCAAGGTGGACGTCGGTGACGCGGTCGCACTCGCCGACCCCGGTCTGTTGGAACGGGTGTTGGTCAACGTGATCGACAACGCGCTGCGCTACGGGGGCGACAATCCCGTCCGGGTGAACGCCGGACGCGTCGGCGAGAGGGTGTTGATCACCGTCGCCGATGAGGGACCGGGTATTCCGCGCGGCGCCGAAGAGCAACTCTTCGCGCCGTTCCAGCGTCTCGGGGACCAGGACAACAGCACCGGTGTCGGGCTCGGCCTGTCGGTGGCCAGCGGGTTCGTCACCGCGATGGGCGGCACCATCTCGGCGACCGACACCCCCGGTGGCGGGCTGACGGTGGTCATCGAACTGGCGGCACCCCAGGAAGGACCGCAGCCGTGACACGGGTTCTGGTGATCGACGACGAACCGCAGATCCTGCGGGCACTGCGGATCAATCTGTCGGTGCGCGGGTACGAGGTGCACACCGCAGCCACCGGCGCCGAGGCGTTGCGCGCGGCCGCCGATCACCGGCCCGACGTGGTGATCCTGGACCTCGGTCTGCCCGATATGTCCGGCATCGACGTGCTGGCCGGGTTACGCGGCTGGTTGACCGTCCCCGTGATCGTGCTCTCGGCGCGGACCGATTCCTCGGACAAGGTGGAGGCGCTCGACGCGGGGGCCGACGACTATGTGACCAAGCCGTTCGGCATGGACGAGTTTCTGGCTCGGCTGCGCGCCGCGGTCCGACGGGCCAGCGCGGCCATCGAGGATGATCAACCTGTCATCGAAACCTCCTCGTTCACAGTCGATCTGGCCGCGAAGAAGGTCACCAAGAGCGGCACCGAGGTGCATCTGACCCCGACCGAATGGGGGATGTTGGAGATGCTGGTGCGCCACCGCGGCAAGCTGGTGGGCCGCGAGGAGCTGCTCAAGGAGGTGTGGGGTCCGGCCTATGCCAAGGAGACCCACTATCTGCGGGTGTACCTGGCACAGCTGCGCCGCAAGCTGGAGGTCGACCCGTCGCGGCCCAAACATCTGATCACCGAGGCGGGGATGGGATACCGCTTCCAGGAGTAGCCCCGCAGGGGATGATGGGCAGGTGGGCATCCTCGGTCGTAAGCGCGCGGATCTGCGCATCTACCTGGGTGCCGCGCCCGGCGTCGGCAAGACGTACTCGATGCTCGGCGAGGCGCAGCGCCGGATGAGCCGCGGCACCGATGTCGTCGCCGCGGTGATCGAGACGCACGGCCGCCGCCACACCGCCCAGCAGCTCGCCGGTATCGAGATGGTCCCGCCGATCGTCATCGAGTACCAGGGCGCCCGGCACGCCGAAATCGATGTCGAGGCGGTGCTGGCGCGGCGGCCCCAGGTCGTCCTGGTCGACGAACTGGCCCACACCAACACCCCGGGCAGCCGCAACGCCCATCGCTGGCAGGATGTCGAGGAGTTCCTCGATGCGGGCATCACGGTCATCAGCACCGTCAACGTCCAGCACCTGGAGAGCCTGCACGATGTCGTCGGTCATATCACCGGCATCACCGAGCAGCAACGCATCCCCGACGAGATCGTGCGCGCGGCCGACCAGATCGAACTGGTGGACATCACCCCGGAAGCGCTGCGGCGCAGGATCACTCACGGCAATGTGTTCGGCCGTGACCGCATCGACGCGGCACTGGACGACTACTTCCGGCCCGGCAACCTGTCGGCGCTGCGGCAGCTGGCGCTGCTGTGGCTGGCCGATCAGGTCGATGCCGCACTGGCCAAGTACCGCACCGACAAGAACATCACCGACACCTGGGAGGCCCGCGAACGGGTGGTCGTCGCGGTCTCCGGCGGGCCAGAATCCGAGACGCTGGTGCGCCGCGCCTCGCGGATCGCGTCGCGTTCAGGCGCGGAGCTCAAGGTGCTGCACATCGTGCAGGGTGACGGATTGGTGGCCATCACCCCACAGCAGAAGAAGATGCTGCGCGAACTGGCAGCCAGCCTCGGCGCGACCATGCACACCGTCGTCGGGGAGGATGTCGCGGCCACCCTGCTGGACTTCGCCCGCAGCGCCAATGCCACCCAGCTGGTGATCGGCACATCGCGGCGCTCGCGGTGGGCGCGGATGTTCGACGAGGGTATCGGCGCCCAGGTGATCGCCCAGTCCGGCAATGTCGACGTCCACATGGTGACCCACCCGGAGGCCCACACCGGCATCTCTTGGTCGCGATCGTCGTTGCACCGCAGGCGGTTCTGGTCCTGGCTGACCGCGGTGGCCATCCCGGCGATCATCTGCGCGGCCACCACCGGACTACCCGAGGGTGCGCTGGGTATCGGTGGACAGAGCGCGCTGTTCTTCACCGGCGTGGTCGCCGTGGCGCTGATCGGCGGGATCGCCCCCGCTGCGCTGTGCGCCGTGCTGTCCGGTGTGTTGCTCACCTACTTCCTGGTCAGTCCGGTGCACAGCTTCGCGGTCTACGACAGCGACAGCGTCGTCACCATCGCGGTGCTGCTGGTGGTCGCGGTGGCCGTCGCCGTGGTGGTCGACCGTGCCGCCCATCGCGCGGCCGAGGCGCGGCGGGCGGCCCGGGAGGCCGAACTGCTGGCGTTGTTCGCCGATGCGGCACTACGCGATGCCGATCTGGACGTGCTGCTGGACCGGTTGCGGGAGGCGTACGGGCAGCGCGCGGTGAGCATCGTCTCGGCCGACGGGACGGTGTTGGCCGGTGTCGGGCACGATCCCTGCACCGATGTCGAGGCCGCCGATACCGCGATCGATGTCGCCGATCACGACCACTGGCTGCTGCTGTCGGGAAAGACGTTGACCACCAGGGACCGCCGAGTGCTCAGCGCCGTCGCCGAGCAGGCGGTGTCGATGATCAGACGTCAGTCGGCGTAGCGGGCCGCGAACGCCCCCGGCGTCTGTCCGGTGACGCGGCGGAAATCGCGGCTCAGGTGCGCCTCGTCGGCGTAGCCGAGATCGGCCGCCACCGCGGCCACGGTGGTGGCACCGGTGCGCAGCCGCCAGCTCGCGTCCTGGATGCGGCGCCGGCGCACCAGCCACTTCGGGCTCAGTCCGATCCGGTGCCGGGTCAGGCGTTGCAGACTGCGCTCGGAGATCCCGAACTGCGCACACACATCGGCCACCCGGCTGACGTCGGGGTTGTCCTCGATATGGGCGACGATGTCGTTGACCGTGCGCCCCAGCTCGTCGACCGGGCCGAAGCGGCGCAGGAACGCGGCATAGCAGTCGACGGCCGCCGACTGTGCCCGCGGCGCGGCGGGATCATCCGCCATGATCGAACGGATCTGCTCGGTCAACGCGGCGCCCGCGGCACCGAGCTGGTCGGCGAGGTCGACGTGGGTGTCGGTCCACCGAGACACCGAGCCGCCGGTGATCAGCGTGCCCGCGGCCGGCTCGAACATGACCCCGGCGGCCCAGCCGTCCCCGGTCAGCGGGGTACCGGCCAATCCCGAGGCGGGCCCGTAGAAGCGGGCGTAGGTGTCGGTGATCACCATCAGGCACACCGGGTACTGCAGTACCTGTTGGGTGAAGGTCTGCCCCGCAGGCACCCGCCACACCGGGAACCAGAATCGCCGCACCAGACCGTCGAGATCGGTGGGCGCGGCCGGTCGAGCGATGTGGATGGCGGCGCGGTGTGCCGGGTCGAGCAGGTGCGCGGGTTCGTCGGCAACGGTGTTGTCGGGTCTGTCGGGTTTGTCCAATCCGCTCGCCATCTCGCCGCCTAACGTCTGGCCCATGACGGATTCGAGTGTTGCAGAAACCTATGCCGGCCTGGCCGACGGGATGGCAGGCGTGATCGCCTCGGTGACCCCGCAGCAGTGGGACGCCGCCAGCGCCTGCGAGGGCTGGTCGGCCCGCGATGTAGTGGCTCATCTGATCGACACCCAGCGCGAGTTCTTCCAGCGTCACGAATTCCCGCTGCCGACGCGACCGGATCTTGCCGATCCGGTGGCCGCCTGGTCCGCCCACACCGCCGCGATCGGCGAGATCCTGGCCGACCCGCGGGTGCCCGCACGCACATTCGACGGCCATTTCGGCCCGACCACCATCGGCGAGACCCTGCTGCGTTTCTACGGATTCGACCTGATCGCGCACCGCTGGGATATCGCCGCGGCGACCGATTCACGCTACCGATTCACCGACGGCGAACTGGATCGGTTGGAGGAGGGCATCGCCGCGTTCGGTGATGCCCTCCGCATGGAGGGTGTCTGCGGCCCGGCCGTCGAGGTCGGCCCCGACGCGGACCGGCAGACCCGGGTGCTCGCGGTGCTGGGCCGGCACGGCTGACGGACACGCCGCCAGAGCGCTGGGACGAGATCGGCAGCAGGGTCGTCCGTGCGCGGCGCCACCGCTCATACCGCGACCCTCATGCCGATCTCGTCCGAGCAGGCGTGGGGGTATACCGGACCAGGACGCGGTTTCCGACCGTTGCAACCACGTTGCAACGTGACTCAGATTACGGTTCTCCCCATGTCCGGATACCGCGCGATCTTCGACGCCTCCATCTCCGACCCGGAGACGTTCTGGGCCGACGCCGCCAAGGCCGTCACCTGGACCAGGGAACCGCACCGGGTGCTCGACGACAGCAATCCGCCGTTCTACCGCTGGTTTCCCGACGGTGAGCTCAACACCTGCGCCAACGCGCTGGATCGACACATCGACGAACGCGGTGACCAGGCCGCGCTGATCTACGACTCGCCGGTGACCGGGACCAAGCGGACCTACACCTATCGCGAACTGCTCGAGGCGACCGCCCGGTTCGCCGGTGTGCTCAAGGGTCTGGGCGTCACCAAGGGCGACCGGGTGGTCATCTACATGCCGATGGTGCCCGAGGCGGTCATCGCCATGTTGGCCTGTGCCCGGCTCGGCGCGGTGCACTCGGTGGTGTTCGGCGGTTTCGCCGGCCATGAGCTCGCGACCCGCATCGACGATGCCCGGCCGACCGTGGTGGTATCGGCCTCCTGCGGTATCGAGCCGACCCGCACCGTCGAGTACAAGCCGATGCTGGACACCGCGCTGGAACTGGCCGAGCACTCCACCCCGAAATGCGTGATCCTGCAGCGCGAGCAGCATCCGTGTGAGCTCGTGGCGGGCCGCGATATCGACTGGGCCGAGGCCATGGCGACGGCCGAGCCCGTCGACCCGGTGCCGGTGGCCGCGACCGACCCGCTCTATGTGCTCTACACCTCCGGCACGACCGGCAAGCCGAAGGGCATCGTCCGCGACAACGGCGGGCACGCGGTCGCGCTGTTGTGGACCATGCGCAACATCTACGACCTCAATCCCGGTGAGGTGTTCTGGGCCGCCTCCGATGTCGGCTGGGTGGTCGGGCATTCCTATATCGTCTATGCGCCACTGTTGTTCGGCGCCACAACGGTTCTCTACGAGGGCAAACCGGTCGGCACCCCCGACGCCGGCGCGTTCTGGCGGGTGGCCGCCGAGCACAAGGTGAAGGCGTTGTTCACCGCGCCGACCGCGATCCGGGCCATCAAGAAGGAGGACCCGGACGCCCGCCATCTCGGCGACTATGACCTGTCCGGGCTGAAGTACCTGTTCCAGGCGGGCGAGCGGCTGGACCCGGGCACCTACGAGTGGGCCTCGGACAAGCTCGGCATCCCGATCATCGACCACTGGTGGCAGACCGAGACCGGGTGGGCCATCGCCGCCGATCCGATGGGCATCGAGCAGTTGCCCGTCAAACCGGGCTCGGCGACCGTACCGATGCCCGGCTACGACGTCAGGGTGGTACGCCCCGACGGGTCCGAATGCGATGCGGGCGAAGAGGGTTCGATCGTGGTGAAGCTGCCGCTGCCCCCCGGCACGCTACCGACCCTGTGGGGTGAGGACGACCGCTTCGTGTCGTCCTACCTGCGCGCGTTCGACGGCTACTACCTGACCGGCGACGGCGGGCACATCGACTCCGACGGCTACCTGTTCGTGGTCGGCCGCACCGATGACGTCATCAACGTGGCAGGACACCGGATGTCGACGGGGTCCATCGAAGCCGTGCTGGCCACCCATCCGGCGGTCGCCGAGTGCGCGGTGATCGGTGTGGCTGACGATCTCAAGGGGCAGGTACCGCGCGCGCTGGTGGTGCTCAAGTCCGGGTTCAGCGCCGACGGACTCGATACCGAACTGGTCGAGGCGGTTCGCAACGACATCGGTGCGGTCGCCAGCTTCAAGCTCGTGGATGTCGTTGCCGCGCTGCCCAAGACACGCTCGGGCAAGATCCTGCGCAAGACCATGCGGGGTATCGCCGACGGCAAGGACGAGCCGGTGCCCTCGACGATCGAGGATCCCTCGGTGCTGGAGGCACTCAAGCAGACCCTGCGTCCTCACCTCGGATAGGCCAGCATCGGCCCGTCCACCGCGAGTCCGACGCGTTGCCCGGCCGAACAGCTTTGGGTGGCGGGCAGGCGCAACACCAGTGCGGTCCCGTCGCCCAACACCACGTGCACACCGAGTTCCGCTCCGTAGAAACGGCATTCGGACACCACGGCCTGTGCGCCGCAGGCCGGGTCGACGACGTGCACCCGTTCGGGGCGCACCACCACCGTGACCGGTCCATCGGCCGGCGCGACCTCCGGCCGGTGCGTTCCCAGTGCGCAGGTGAGTATGCCGCCGCGGATATCGCCGTCGAGTTCGACGGTGCCACCGACGAATCGGGCCACCTCCAGATTCACCGGCCGGTCATACAGCTGCGCCGGTGGCCCGTGCTGGGCCACCCGCCCGGCGATCAGCAAGGCCACCGAGTCCGCCAGCGATAGCGCCTCGGCCTGATCGTGGGTCACCAGCAGCGCGGTCGTCTGTGTCGCGCGCAGAATGGTGGCGATCTCCTCGCGGACGCGCACCCGCAGCCCGGCATCGAGTGCGGCGAACGGCTCGTCGAGCAGCAGCACGCTGGGTTCGGCGGCCAACGCGCGCGCCAGTGCCACGCGCTGTTGCTGGCCGCCGGAGAGCTGATGTGGCCGGGCGTCGGCGAGGCCGTCCAGGCCGACCACGCCCAGCCAGTGTTCGGCGATGGCGGTATCGGATCGGCGCGCGCGGGGCAGGCCGAAGGTGACGTTTCGCCCCACACTCAGCTGCGGGAACAGCGCACCCTCCTGCGGCATCAGTCCCACCCGCCTGCGGTGGGCTGGTACCGAGCCGTCGCGGCGGCCGGTGCCCGCACCCACCACCGGCACACCGCCCACGCTCACCGCACCGCGGTCGGGCTCCTCGAATCCGGCGATGATGCGCAGCAGCGTGGTCTTACCGCATCCCGACGGCCCGAGAACCGCGGTGATGTGGCCGTTCGGCACCTCCAGATCGATCCCGTCCAGGACGGTGCGCTCCACGAAGGATTTGGTGACCCCCTCGACCCTGATGCCACTGGGTAACCCGGTCGCCGGCTCAGTCACGGCCATCTCCGGTACCGATGTCGGCGCTCCACAGGCCGAGGACGGCGGTGGGGATGGCGGCGAACACGAACAGCGCGGCGGCATACGGTGCGGCGGCCGCGTAATCGCTGACGAAGCTGTGTCCCCACAGCTGGGTGGCCAGTGTGCTGGTCCCGGTGGGATGCAAGAGCAGGGTGACGGGAAGCTCCTTCATACAGGTCAGCAGCACCAGGGCGGCACCGGCCGCGACGGCGGGCGCCGCGCCGCGGGCGGTGACGGTGCAGAACGCGGCAAGTGGGCTGCGGCCCAGCGATCGGGCCACCTCCTCCAGCCGGATGGGTGCGGCTTCCACCGCCGAGCGGATCGACCCGACGGCCAGCGGCACGAACAACACCGCGTAGGCCAGGATCAGCAGCGGCTCACGCTGATAGATGGGGCGCAACAACAACACCCCGACCGAGACCATGGCGATCGCCACGACGATCGAGGGCAGCCCGTGGGACAGGTAGGCCGCCCCCTCGAGCATCCGGGTGGTGCGGGTGCGGTACCGCGCGGCGAGCACGCCGAGCGGCAGGGCGGCCGCGGTGCACACCACCGCGGCGACGCCGGACAACCAGACCGTCGCGCCGAGTGCAGACCACCACCGCTGCGCGTCGAAACGCACACCGCCGGCCAGTAACCAGTCCCCCAACGCGACGAACGGGACGATCAGGGCCGCGGTCAGCACCACCGCCACCGGCAACCACGCGAGAACCGTCCAGCGCCCGAGGCGATTGACCGGCGCCGGCCGCGGCGCGCCCGATCCGATCCGCGAGGCGGCCGCCCGGCCGCGCGCCCGGTGCTCGGCCAGCACCAGCGCGACCGCCAGGACCAACAGCACCAATGACAGCACCGCCGCCCTGGCCGGATTGAATCCCGATCGGTAGGACCCGTAGATGACCCAGGTGAAGGCTTCGTACCGCATCGCCGCGACCGCCCCGAAGTCACTGAGAACGTAGAGCGCCACCAGCAGCGCCCCGGCGGCGATGGCCGCCCGGGCCTGCCGCAGGGTGACGCGGCACAACACGGCAAAACCGTTGAGCCCCAACGACCTCGCCACCTCCTCTTGGGCCGGGTCGCTGCGCGCCAGCGCGGCCAGGGTGGGCATCATGATCAGCGGATAGCTCACCAGCGTCAGGACCAGCGCGGCGCCCCAGAAGCCGGCGATACCGGGGACGGTGGACACCCACAGGTAGCTCAGCAGATAACTCGGCATGGCCAACGGCAACGTCAGGGCGATCGTCAGCGCCCGGCGCGCCGGGATATCGGTGCGCCTGATCAGCACCGCGAACCCGAGGCCGAGCACCACACAGGCGACGGTGACGACGACCACCAACAGCGCCGACCGCCCCACCAGTGCCGCGGTGCGCGGCTGGATCAATTCGCGGACAACGAATCCGAGACCGCGCTCGTTGGCGCGTTGAGCCAGATACCACAGCGGCAACAGCAACCCGGCCACGACGACGGCGGCCGCGGCCACCAGTGTCATCGGTGCCCGCGGCCGCCCGTCGCGGCGCGATCTGATCAGGTTCAGTTGGTGAGCAGCCCGGTCTCGACCAGCAGCTCCTGCGTCGTCTCGACATCGTCGAGTTGCGAGAGATCGACGGCGGGAGGCTGCAACTGGGCCAGCGGGGGCAGCGCCGCGCTGGGCGTGACACCCTCGACCAACGGGTATTCGGCGGTCTCGGTCGCGAAGTACTCCTGCGCGGCGGTGCCGACCAGGTAGGCGGCGAATTCGTTGGCCTGCTCGGCGTGCGGCGCGGACTTCAGCACACCGACCCCGGCCACGTTCACCAATCCGCCCGGATCCCCGGCGGCCATGTACTGGTTCTTGGCGACGACGTCGTCGGCGGAGGTGCTGTCGATCAACTCGTAGAGGTAATAGTGATTGGTCAGACCCATGGGCAGCTCGCCGGAGTTGATCGCGTCACGCATCGGTCCGTTACCCTCGAACGCGCGAGGATCCTGTGCCGCAAAGGCTTCCAGCCAGTCCTTGGCACCCTGCTCACCGCGCAGGACCCGCAGACCGGTGACGAACGACTGCCAGGATGCGTTGCTCGGCGCGTAGCCGATCTTGCCTCGCCACTGCGGGTCGAGCAGGCCGTCGATCGTATCGGGCACGGTGGGGGCCAGCTCCGGGTTGTAGGTGAGCACCCGGGCCCGGCCCGACACCCCGACCCACGTCCCGTCGGCCGCCGAGTACGCCGCGGGCACGGCCGCCAGCGTCTCGGCTTCGATGGGCGCGAACAGTCCGGCCGCCGAGACCGCCCCCAGCGCACCGGCATCCTGGGAGAGGAACACATCGGCCGGTGACGCGTCACCCTCGGTGATCAGCTGTGCGGCAAGCTCTCCGGATCCGGCGTAGCGCACCTCGACGCCGATACCGGTGGCCTCGGTGAAGCGTTCCAGCAGCGGGCCGACCAGATCCTCACTGCGACCCGAGTACACCACCAGCTGATCGCTCGCGCCGGCCTGCGCACCGTCGGATTGCCCGGAGTCCGAGCCACATGCGGTCAGCGCCACGGCGAGCGCGGCGGCTCCGGCCAGTGCGGTGGCTTTGGCGGCCATACGAAATCTCTTCACCGACATATGGGCGCAGTGCCACCTTTCGTGGAAAGCCGATCACGGTTGAACATGGCTAGCCTATCCGAACAAGTGGTTCGTTCCTGAGTGCTTTCTCAGCCGGCCGTCGCCCGCCGGATCAGGCGCGACAGCGACTTTCGGCGCCACCGCGTGACTGGCGAACGGCCATGAACCAGGCCCTGTCTCGTAGCAGACGCAGTCCGTTGAGCGCGACGATGACGGTCGATCCCTCATGCCCGGCGACACCCAGCGGCAGCGGCAGATGCCAGAACAGGTCCCACACCACCAGCACCGCAATGAAGCTCGCGGCGATGACGAGATTCGCGAACACCACCCGCCGCGCCCGCCGGGCCAGCGCCAGTGCGGCGGGGATGGTCGCCAGGTCATCACGCACCGTGATCGCATCCGCGGTCTGTAGCGTGACGTCGGAACCGCTGCGGCCCATGGCAATCGAGACATGAGCTGCGGCCATGGCCGGAGCGTCGTTGACACCGTCGCCGACGACCAGGACCCGCTCGGCGCGTGCGCGCACCGCGGCGACCTTCTGGTCGGGAAGCAGCTCGGCACGAACCTCCATGCCGAGTTCATCGCCCAGTCGCGCGGCGGCACAACGGTTGTCACCGGTCAACAGCAGCGGTACACGCCCGGTGCACCGATGCAGATCGGCGACGACATCGGCGGCACTCTGGCGCACCGTGTCGCGCAATCCGATCACCCCGGCACACTCACCGTCGACGGTCACCACCACCGCGGTGGCACCCGCGGACTCCAGCGCGGCCACCGACTCCGGCGCAGGCCCGCCGAGCGCGGCCGGACTCACCACCTCGACCCGCCGCCCGCCCACCAGCGCGCTGACACCGCGACCCGGGAGCGCGCGGAACCGGGTCACGGGCGCGATCGGCAGTGCCCGTTCGCGCGCCGCTGCCACGATGGCCCTACCCAGCGGGTGCTCGCTGAGTTGTTCGGCGGCCGCCGCGAGGGCGAGCACCGTCTCCGGCGGCTCGCCGACCACCCTCGGACGGCCGGTGGTCAGCGTTCCGGTCTTGTCGAAGGCGACGGCCTGGACGGTGGCCAGTCGCTCCATCACCACGGCCGATTTCACCAGCACCCCGTGCCTGCCGGCGGTGGCGATGGCCGACAGCAGCGGCGGCATGGTCGCCAGCACCAGCGCGCACGGGGAGGCCACGATCATGAACGTCATCGCCCGCAGCAGCGCGCTGCGCAGGTCCGCCCCGAACAGCAGCGGGACCGTGAACAACGCGAGGGTGGCGCCGACCATCACCATCGAATACCGCTGTTCGATCTTCTCGATGAACAGCTGCGTGCGCGCCTTGGTCGCCGAGGCCTGTCCCACCATCGCCACGATGCGCGCCACCACACTGTCGGACGGATCGCGGACGACCTCGGCGGCCAGGGCACCCGTGCCGTTCAGCGTGCCCGCGAAGATCTCGTCGCCGACGTGCACCGCCACCGGCAGCGGTTCGCCGGTGATGCCGGCCTGGTCGACATCGCTGGCACCCTCGATCACGGTGGCATCGGCGGACACCCGTTCCCCGGGCCGGACAAGGATGCGGTCACCGACCCGAAGCTCCGATACCGGCACCTCGGTCTCGACGCCGCGGTCGACGCGCACGGCGCGCTCGGGCGCGAGGTCGAGCAGGGCCCGCACCGAGTCCTCGGTGCGCCGGGTGGCGACGTCTTCGAGGGCACCGGAGGTCGCGAAGATGACGATCAACAGCGCACCATCGAAAACCTGGCCGATGGCGGCGGCACCGAGGGCGGCAAGCACCATCAGCAGATCCACATCGAGCCGACGCCTTCGCAGCGCGGTCAGCCCGTCGACGGCCGACTGCCAACCGCCGGCCAGGTAGCACGCGAGATAGGCCGTCCACCAGACCATTTCGGGTGCACCGCCGAGCTGCAAGATCAGCCCGGCAAGGAAGAACATGAGCGCCCCCACCGCCCAGCGCACCGACTCCAGCGACCACGCCGTACGGCGCCGCTGGGCACCGATCGACCTTTCCACACGCTCCACCCCGATCATCACCCACACATACAAACATGTAAAGTTCTACATGTCTAAATGTCTGGGTGGCGCGTGGTTCAATGAGCGCATGGGACACGGAGTCGAGGGACGCACACCGCCGGTGGCATCACTCGACGCCGCCGCCGCGGTCAAGGTCGCCGAGACACTGCAGGCGCTGGCCTCCCCCAACCGGCTGCTGATCCTCACCCGGCTGCGCCAGGCGCCGTGCACGGTCACCGAACTATCCGGCGCCGTCGGCATGGAGCAATCGGCGGTGTCCAACCAACTTCGCCTGCTGCGCGCGCTGGGCCTGGTCGCCGGAGATCGCGCCGGGCGCAACATCATCTACCGGCTGTACGACGCACACGTGGCGCAGCTACTCGACGAGGCCGTCTACCACATCGAACACCTACGCCTCGGGGCCCGCGACGACACCGCATGAGCAGATTCGCTCAGCGCCTTCACAGCCCGCTCCTAGCCCGCAGACCCGCCCCGAGCAAATCTCGACGAGTTTGCGCATGATCGCGCCGATAATGTGCTGACCTTTGTAGCAAACGGCGGCAATACGCTTGAATTGTTTGCTCAGATGCCGCATCGCGAGCACCGGCAGGCATCTCCGATCGCACACTCGGCCCGCGGACCGGGTCGCCGGCGGTTCCATCACCCCACGCCACCTGCTAACTTCGATCTGTGATGCACCCCATCGGGGGGATGCCGTCAATCTGACGACTCAGGAGTGGAATCACCGTGAAGACCACGAGCATTGGTGCCGCGTTTGCGGCCGCTGCCATAGCCGCCGCCGGGGCGATCACCGCCTTCACCGCACCGGCCGCCATCGCCGACGATCACAGCGCCGTCACCACGACCCATCTGGGTAGCCAGGCGCAGCTGCACGACGGCAACATCGTCCAGGGCTGGACCGTCACCGGACTCAAGGTCAGCACCGACGTCATCCCGGCCCAGATCCACGGCACCTTGTGGGAAGCGACCGCGACCGACGAGGCGCTGCAGGGTAACGCCACCCCGATCGTGTCCAACCTCAACGCCCGCGCCCGCAACGGCGAGACCTACCGTGCGCTGTGGGGCGTCGCGACCGCCCAGGGCGTGAACCCGTCGACGCTGGCGCAGGGCCAGAAGACCACCGGCAAGGTGTACTTCGACGTCACCGGCGAAGCGCCCGACAGCGTGGTCTACGCGACCAGCGCCGCCGACCTGATCGTGTGGGTCACCCCGCCGCCGGCCGCCAGCACGGGCACCGGGTCCGGCGGCAGCGCCCGCACCTACCAGGCGCCGGCCGCGGCCGAGGCCGCCGATGCGACCACCAGCACCGAGACCCCGGCGCCGAGCGAGCCGGGCGCCGAGACGACCTCCACCCCGGCCACTCCGGCACCGACCACGGCTCCGGCAGGCAGCCAGGGCACCCCGTTGCCCGCCGGTGCCCCCGAGACCGCGCCGGCTCCCGCGGGCAGCCAGGGCACCCCGCTGCCCGCGGACCAGCCCGGGATGACCCCGGCCGGCGTGCAGGCCGAACCCGTTCCCGGCGCCCCCGCCGCGGCGGCGGTCCCCGGCGCTCCGGCACCCGCGGCC